>NZ_CALBSN010000106.1 GCF_937967675.1 uncultured Flavobacterium sp.
CAGCAGTTTTCGTTAAATGTGTATAAACAGTCGTGGTTTTTATACTCGAATGCCCTAAAAATTGCTGAATGTAGCGGATATCCGTGCCGTTTTCTAATAAATGTGTCGCAAAACTATGACGCAATGTATGTACCGTAGCCTTCTTCTCTAAACCTGATAACTTTATAGCATTACGCATCACCTGTTGTACACTTCCTGTACTATAAGGCTCGCCCGCAAACTGACCCTCAAAAACATAATGTTTACCCTTATAAAGTTCTCTATAAAGCTGTAAAGAAGTAACAATAGAGTAGGGCAACATAACCATTCTATCTTTCTTACCCTTAGCATTCTTAACATGAATCTTGTGTTCCTCAAATAAAATATCACTCCATTTCAAACTCACAATCTCACTCACACGCAAGCCAGCTCCATAACCTATCAACAACAAAAGCTTGTGTTTCGGATTATCTACAACTTTAAAAATCTGCAAACATTCCTCCATAGTCAATACAACAGGCAACTTTTTCTCCTTCTTTGGTCGTGGAAGCACAAAACTATAATCAACCTTCCCTAAAACTTGCTGATAATAAAATTGAACCCCATTCACCATACTATGTCCACTCGTAGCAGACAAACCACGCTCCATCAAAGAGCCTAAAAAACGAATAATTTCCTCCCTAGCAACTTCCTCAGGATTTCGAAACTCAAAAAAGCGTAAAAATTGAATAAAAGCACCACAATACGTTCGCAAGGTTGAACTACTATAATTCAAAGCCAATAAAGTGTCAATCATCTTACTTAAATAACTTTGAGCTTGCTCTGGAACCAAATCCAGTAAGCTTTTCTTCGTTTTAGATAAGTCCAATTGTTTTTTATTAGGCAAATTTCGTTTATCCAAATAATTCTTAGGAAGCAAAGAGGTAATACTAATGCTAGAAGATTCAAACTGTAAATGCAAAGAATCCATCACAACAGGAGCAGCCGGAAGCAAATAACACCCCTTAATCTTACTGTAGCGAGCCATCGAAAAACGCTTTAATTTCTCATGAACCGCAACCATTTTAGGAACATGAACTTCCATCCAAGTCACATCTTCTAAATGAGGCAAAACCCTAATATTCCCTTTACCAACAAACGAATCTTTAACAAAATAATCCGTACCAAAAAAGTCAGAAATGCCTAAAATCTGTTCCACCTCATGCTTCACAACTTCATTTCTAAAAACCATATAGCTTTTATAATTTCCGCTCCAATAAACCCCTTTAGTATTCAAAAGTTGTTTACTAACTTCATGATGAAAATGCATCTTAAAAACCCAATATTTACCAATACTTGGCAACAATTGTAACTTCAATTTATCCGAAGTTATCACAGTTGGTTTATGTTCAGGATTGTTCAACGAAGAACCTAACTGAAGAGCGCTTGAAGAAGCTATGGGTGAAAGGTCACGGTTATCAACACCGGTCACCATATTAGGAATAGAAGATTCAGTAACCACCACTAAATCCGGAAAATGAGAACGTAATAAATGATAAGAAGCCTTAGAATAATCCAAATACCAACACCTACGAGAACCACTATAAGTAGCACCAAGACGTTTTAAAACGGCAATAATTTCAAAATCCTTATCAAAAAACACCCCAATGCGATAAGCACCATGGTGAAAAATCTTTTCAATACGTAAACTCTTCATGGCAAATACAAAATTTAAATGGCTTATAATGATACAAATATAAAAAAAAAATATAATTCCAAAACAAAATATCACCACCGTCACTTCGAAATAACACCACCGTCACTTCGAGTGTTTTTAAGTTGTAAAGCCTAAGATTTACAATTTAAAAATGTATCGAGAACTATAGAAACAATACAACATCATACTTTGTCAAGTCGATCAAAATCGAGACTACATAGATACTAAGAAGATGTTGAGTACATAAATTGTAAATATAGCACTGATATAGCATAGATATAGCACTGATATAGTATAGATAATGCATAGATAAAACAAAGTTAGTGTATGCTTAGTGTATGAATAGTGTATGCTTTAAGTATGCGGAGTGTATGCCAGAAGTATGGATACTATATAGATGAAGTATGCTAGAAGTACGTTTTAGCTTTTTAAAATTTGTACAAACAAAAAAAAGCGTCACTTTCGTAACGCTTCAATAATTATTTTTTCTCTGTAATAGTTTTGTTTTTCTTGTAAATCGGGATGAAATAACTCAAAGTATAATTAAATCCTGCTCCAAATTTTCCATCATACGTTCGGTTGTAGCCAGGGATGAAAAGATTATCAAATCCATCTGGTTTTTTGTTAGAAACCAAATAGTTCAATCGTACCGAAAATCCCATGTATAAGTTGTGGAATAGTTCCGCTTTAATTCCTCCTACGATTTCTACCCAACTTGCCGTTAAACCATCATATTCTTTTCCTGAAATTACAACATGCTCTCCGTAATAATTTGTTGGATCATAGATTTTATAACTGTTTAATGTATGAGTAAAACTACTTACGCCATAACGCATCCCTACATAAATCATGTTTTCCATATCCAACCAATTCTCAAACGAATTGTAATCAAAACCTACTTTAAAATACGTTCCTTTTGTGGTAAAGTTTAATCGGTCATCGTCTACGGTTTTGTTTTCGTTTCCAAGTTCACCCGCTAGGTAAAAACGCTTGGTTAAACGATAATCTCCTACCGCTTCAAAACCACGATAGTCTTTTTCGTAAAACGAACGCGCAATTTTATGTAAATCGGCACCTAAACGTAATCCATAACGTTCCGGATATACCACTTTTGCTGTGTCTTTAGTCTGTGCATTTCCTAATAAAGAAAAGCAAACCAAGCCCAGACTAAAAATAAATCTTAACATGTACTTCATTTTCGGTTTCTATATTAGGTTGTAGCACTTCTATACTTTGAATCCAATTGTTGCCATCAACGGTTAATTCAATAGGATTAGTATCATTCAAATAAAACAAGGTTTTAAAACCACAAGCACGAGAAATATATTCATCTACTCGCTGATAATTAAATGTAATTTCATCAACATTATCGTTTGTAGTATTGGTATCGCTCCCGTTTTGAATAAAATTCAAAGTGGTAACATCTGCCGTTGTTCTTAATGGAACTTCAATTTTAGAAACATTGTTAAATGCTTTGCCTTCAGAAAATGTGGGTGCTATCACCCCTAAATTCGTTACGTTCTTCAAAACGCTAGGATCAGCAGCATCGTAAAACTCAATAATTACTCTTGGTGTTACAGGTGTTCCACTTGCACAAATATCATCTTTTTCGCAGTTCCAAAACGAAACCGCTAAAAGCAAGGATAGGGTTATAAAAACTATTTTTTTCATAAATTTTTTATTTTACCACATAGACACCTAGTTTTTCAAAATGAATTGAGACGTGACACTTTTCATAGTTTTCATAGCGCTGTGTTAATGAAATGCTATGTTTATCTCAAAAAAAAATGGTTTTCTATGTTTCTATGTGGTTTAAATTTAATTATCTTTTTTCTAAAAGAACCACATTTTCCACATGATGCGTTTGAGGGAACATATCCACAGGACGCACACGAACTACTTTATATTTCTCATCCATCAAAGCCAAATCACGCGCTTGTGTTGCCGAATTACAGCTTACATACACAATTCTAGGTACATCCGTTTTCAATAACATGTCTACCACATCTTTGTGCATTCCGTCACGTGGTGGATCGGTGATGATAACATCAGGTTGTCCGTGTTGGTTGATGAACTCGTCGTTGAAAACGTTTTTCATATCCCCCACATAAAACTCACAATTTGTAATGTTATTGCGTTCGGCATTCGCTTTTGCATCAACAATCGCTTCTGGAACAGCTTCAACACCAATTACTTTTTTCGCTTTTTTCGAAACGAATTGCGCAATAGTTCCCGTTCCGGTATATAAATCGTATACCGTTTCGTTCCCAGTTAAACCTGCAAATTCTCTAGTAATTTTGTACAATTCATACGCTTGGTCCGAATTGGTTTGATAGAACGATTTCGCATTAATACTAAAATGCAAACCTTCCATTTCTTCTAAAATATAATCACGACCTTTGAACAAAATAATGTCTTGGTCATACAACGTATCATTCAATTTCTGATTGATAACATATTGCAACGACGTAATTTGAGGAAATCGATCAGCTAAGAAATTCATCATTAGTTCAATTCCGTTTTTATCGTTTTCAAAAAACTGAAGCAACACCATAATTTCACCCGTTGAAGCAGTACGAATCATTAAGGTTCTTAGTAATCCTTCTGTAGCTCTTGCGTTGAAGAATGTTAAACCGTTTTCGTTAGCAAATCGTTTGATTTCATTACGAATTTCGTTGGATGGATCTTCTTGTAAATGACATTTCTCAATATCTAAAATCTTATCCCACATTCTTGGAATATGAAATCCCAACGCATTTTTATTATCAAATTCAGTTCCCGATTGAATTTCGGCATCGGTCATCCAACGCGCATTTGAGAAACCAAATTCCATTTTATTTCGGTAGAATAATTGTTTTTCTGAACCTAAAATTGGTTCGAATTCTGGTAATTCAATCTTACCAATTCGCTTTAAATTATTGTAAACTTCCTGATTTTTATAGAACAATTGTTGGCTGTACTTCATGTTTTGCCATTTGCAACCACCACAAGCCCCAAAATGCTCACAAACTGGGTCGATTCTATGTTCTGAAAATTCGTGGATTTTTATAGCTTTACCTTCGTAGTAGGCTTTTCTTTTCTTCATGGTTTGCACATCTACCACATCGCCTGGTACTACATTTGGAAGAAATATTACTTTACCATCAGGAGCTTTTGCTACTGATACACCTTTTGCACCTGCATCAAGGATTTTTACGTTTTCGAATACGATTTTTTCTGTTCTCTTTTTTCCCATGAGGCAAAAATAAGAATTGTTCAGTGGATTTGATATGTTTTTTTTGATTTCTATAACTTTTAAAGCCAAGAGTTGTAGAATTCAATGGTTTTAATTGTATTTTAGCTGAAATGTTTTTGAATTATGAGAAACAATCCAACGTTTAAAAGTGCTATTTCCAATATTGATTTTCCTGAGCATGATAGAGTTTCAGGGAAAACAATTCGAACTTCCATTTTAAACCTAATTTTAGAAGATTTTCCCGATTTTGATGTGAATGATTCTATTGCTGTACAGGAATTGAATGTGTATCGTGAAAAATACATTTCTAAATTTTTGCAAACCGAAATCAGTCAGTTATCAAAATTAGAAAAAGATGTAGTGCGGTCTTTAGGCGATGATACTTCGTTTGTAGCCAAAGTAGAAGAAGAAGTCGATACTCGAAATTACGGACAAATTGTAGCGGATAAAGTGGCAGCATTTGGAGGAAGTTGGACCTTTATTATTGCTTTTTTTATTTTCATTACCATTTGGATTGGTTCCAACGTCATTATTTTTACGAACAAAGAATTCGATCCGTATCCCTTCATTTTATTGAATTTGATTTTATCATGTGTGGCAGCATTGCAAGCGCCAGTCATTATGATGAGCCAAAACCGTCAGGAAGAAAAAGACCGTGAACGCGCCAAAAAAGATTACATGATTAATTTGAAATCAGAACTAGAAATTAGAATGTTAGACGATAAAATAGATCATTTGGTAATGCACCAACAACAGGAGTTAATCGAAATTCAAAAAGTGCAAATCGAAATGATGAACGATATTTTGAACCGAATTAAGTAGGAAATTCTATTTTTGCACCAAATTACACAAATGAAAACCCATTTAGCTTTACTTCGCGGAATTAATGTTTCCGGTCATAACATGATTAAAATGGACGTTTTGAAAACGCTTTTAGAAAACGCGGGATTTCAAAATGTGCGTACTTATATTCAGTCAGGAAACGTTTTTGTGGATTCGGAAGAAGAACACGGTGCGAGTGTTGGGTTTAAAATCAAACAAGAAATTTTCAAAGAATTAGGATTGGAAGTTCCTGTGGTGGTTATTGCTAAAGAAGATTTGGAAGCGTGTTTCAAAAACAATCCTTATCTGAAAGAAAAAGACTGTGATACCAAGAAATTATACGTAGCATTTTTATCGAAAGAATTACAAGGAAGCGCTATTAATGATTTAA
The DNA here is from genome assembly GCF_937967675.1 of uncultured Flavobacterium sp. GTDB lineage: Bacteria > Bacteroidota > Bacteroidia > Flavobacteriales > Flavobacteriaceae > Flavobacterium. The sequence continues at coordinate 6,124 of NZ_CALBSN010000106.1, forward strand.
AAATCAGTCAATTCAAACCCGATGAAGCAGCTATTGATAAAAATAAAATCTTCATCAAATATGCTGTTGGAGCAGGAAAAACAAGATTAGACCAAAAGTATATAGAGAAGAAATTAAACGTTGTTGCCACAATTAGAAATTGGAATACAGTTACGACTTTACTAGAAATGTTTGGATAGCGATTAGTTACTGAAAATTGAACTTGAATTTGATTTTTGAATTTGAATTTGAACTTGACTTTGATTTTTGTATTTTTGGCAACTATTCGGTTGATTTCTCACCACTAAGAAGGAATTGCGATGTAACAATCAACAACAAAATTTTATGTCAGTTTTAGAAAAAATGAGTTCGGCTGAAGCTATTGCATTAGAAGACAAGTACGGTGCACACAATTATCATCCACTACCAGTAGTTTTAAGTAGAGGAGAAGGCGTTTATGTTTGGGACGTAGAAGGAAAGAAATATTACGATTTCCTTTCGGCTTATTCTGCGGTAAATCAAGGACATTGCCATCCAAAAATTGTAGGAGCAATGGTAGAGCAAGCAAAAATGTTAACTTTAACATCAAGAGCATTTTACAACGATAAATTAGGGGTTTACGAACAATTTGTAACCAACTATTTCGGTTTTGATAAAGTATTACCCATGAACACAGGAGCAGAAGCCGTAGAAACCGCTTTAAAATTGTGTAGAAAATGGGCATACGAGAAAAAAGGAATCAACGAAAACGAAGCACAAATCATCGTTTGTGACGGTAACTTCCACGGAAGAACGACAACAATCATTTCTTTCTCAAACGACGAAAACGCACGTAAAAACTTCGGACCTTATACTGCTGGATTTATTAGTATTCCTTATGATGACATTGATGCTTTAGAAAAAGCAGTAAATTCATCAAAAAACATTGCAGGATTCTTAGTAGAACCAATTCAAGGGGAAGCAGGAGTTTATACACCTTCTGACGATTTTATCAAAAAAGCAAAAGCAATTTGTGAAGCAAATAACGTTTTATTCATCGCAGACGAAGTTCAAACAGGTATCGCTAGAACAGGTTCGTTATTAGCAGTTTGTGGAAATTGTTCTTGTGAATCAAAATGTGAAAAACAAGAAACGTTTACCCAACCCGATATTTTGATTTTAGGAAAAGCATTATCAGGTGGAGCTTATCCAGTTTCTGCGGTTTTGGCAAATGATAGCATTATGAATGTGATTAAGCCAGGTCAACACGGTTCTACATTCGGAGGAAATCCAGTAGCGGCTGCGGTGGCTATGGCAGCTTTAGAAGTAGTTTCGGAAGAAAGTTTGTCTCAAAACGCAAGAAAACTAGGAAAAATCTTCCGTGAAGAATTAGGTAAATTTATCGAAACTTCAAACATTGCTACTTTAGTAAGAGGTAAAGGACTATTAAACGCAGTTGTTATCAACGATACAGAAGAAAGCGACACCGCTTGGAACATTTGTGTGCGTTTAGCTGAAAACGGTTTATTAGCAAAACCAACTCATGGAAACATTATTCGTTTTGCGCCACCTTTAGTTATGAACGAAGAGCAATTGAGAGATTGTGTTTCAATTATCATCACAACTTTAAAAGAGTTTGAAAAATAAATAATTGCTTAGTAAATATAAATCCCGATGAAAGTCGGGATTTTTTATTTTTTATTTTAAATTTGATTAAATTTTACAAGTAATGAAATATTGTTGTTTCCTATTAGGCATGTTGTTATTCCAAATATCATTTGGACAAGAACAAGCCGTTTTTTATTTTGATAATAATAAGTTTGAATTGAACAAAACCGAAGCTGCTAAACTTCAAAAATGGATAGCAGGCAATACAACTTCAAAAATTCTTTCCATAACAGGTTCTACAGACGAAGTGGGAACCTCAGGGTACAACGATACGTTATCGCAAAAACGGGTAAGTCATATCTTCAATCAAATCAAAGGAAAAGTCAACATAAGACTCGATTTCAAAAGTATTTCTCTTGGCGAAAAAGGCGCTACTTCAACCAATAAAGCTGAAAATAGAAAAGCCATCATTCACTATTTATTAGAAAAAGATTTAGATAAAGAAAATGAAGTTTTAGGAATTAAAGTTGCAGTACCTGAAGTTGTTATACCTGAAGATGCACCATTAGAGGAGAAAGTAAGATTGGCAAAAGTTGGAACAAAAATTATATTAAAAAATATTAATTTCTATCAAAATACTTTTGCAACTATGCCAGAATCGCAAGGAACATTGTATGATTTACTTTTTATAATGCAAAACAATCCCGATTTAAGAATTGAAATTCAAGGGCATATTTGTTGTATTGATAAAGATTACCGTAATTTGTCGTTAGATAGAGCAAAACAAATTAAACGTTTTCTCGTTTATAATGGTATACAAGAGTATCGTGTTAAGACAAAAGGATTTGGTGTTTCACAACCTATTTACCCAATTCCAGAGGCAACACCAGAACAAGCTGCAGCAAATAGAAGAGTTGAAATTGAAATTTTAAGTAAGAAATAATGAGAAACGTATTAATTGTTTTAATGGTTTTTATCACAGCTTTTTCAATAAGTTGTAATGATTCATGTGATGAAGGAAATAAGCCAACACCTGCGTCTTTTTTTGTTGAAATTGTGGAGGAAACATCAGGTGAAAATGTGTTTGAAAACACAACCTATACGGCACAGCAAATTACCATTGAGGATTTAGACGAAGTTGCAATTCCTTATAGATTTATTCAAAACTCGAACATTATTCAAATTTTTCCATCAGTTGTAAATGCTACAGGAAATTCGTTTTTAATCAAATTAAACAACGAAACAACAATGCAAACAAACGAAATTAATGTCAATTATGATGTTTCGTCTAGCGTAGGAGAATGTTTCACAACCTATAAAATTGAGAATATTTTGTTTCCAAATAATACATCAGAATTAGTTGAAGCTGTACATGTTGTAAAAATTTAACAAATTCTAAATTCATACTTCTAAATTCTAAATTTTAGAACTATCTTTGCGCCACAACAACAACACACTACATTCATGAGTTCTGATACGAGCAAACGCTACAATTT
>NZ_CALBSN010000107.1 GCF_937967675.1 uncultured Flavobacterium sp.
AAATCTGCAGCAACTCCCGATAAAGCACCCAAGGAAACACCTTTAATGAAGCAATACAACGAGATAAAAAACAAATATCCCGATGCTTGTTTGTTGTTTCGTGTGGGCGATTTTTATGAAACTTTTGGAGAAGATGCGGTGCGTGCGTCACAAATTTTAGGTATCACATTAACCAAACGTGGCGCTGGTTCTGAAACGGAAACTGCGTTGGCAGGATTTCCGCATCATTCCATAAATACGTATTTACCTAAGTTGGTTAAAGCCGGACTTCGAGTGGCGATTTGCGATCAATTAGAAGATCCAAAAATGACAAAAACCATTGTAAAACGTGGTGTTACAGAATTGGTTACACCTGGAGTTTCGATGAATGATGAGGTGTTACAATCGAAGTCGAACAACTTTTTAGCTTCGGTACATTTTGGGAAAAAATCGGTTGGAGTTTCGTTTTTAGATGTTTCAACAGGCGAATTCTTAGTTTCGCAAGGCAATGAAGAATACATTGATAAACTTTTGCAAAACTTTCGTCCTAGTGAAGTTTTAATTCCGAAACAATTTAAAAATCAGTTTCACTCGATTTTTGGAGATGATTTTCATACGTTCTTTTTGGAAGATTGGGTGTACAAAGAAGATTATGCTTTAGAAAGTTTGACGAAACACTTTCAAACCAATTCGCTAAAAGGTTTTGGTGTGGAAGAGTTAACCGAAGGTTTGATTGCCTCAGGTGCGATTTTGTATTATTTGTCGGAAACACAACATAACAAGATTCAACATATCACGAATATCCAACGTATTGCCGAAGATGCTTACGTTTGGATGGATAAATTTACGATTCGAAATTTAGAATTATATCACAGTTATAATCCCAATGCGGTAACACTTTTAGATGTAATTGATAAAACGCTTTCGCCAATGGGAGCAAGGTTGTTGAAACGTTGGTTGGCACTTCCGTTGAAAGATATTGCAAAAATTAGAAGTCGCCATGAAGTAATTTCGTATTTGAAAACCAATCCCGAAGTTTTACAACAAATTCAATATCAAATCAAACAAATTTCCGATTTGGAACGTTTGATTTCAAAAGTAGCTACAGGGAAAATTTCGCCAAGAGAAGTTAATTTCTTGAAAGATTCGTTAGACGCAATTATTCCAATAAAAACATTGGCTTTAGGTAGCGATAATGAAGCGTTGCGAGTAATTGGTGATAGTTTACACGCTTGTGAATTATTGAGAGAAAAAATCAAAACCACCATTCAAGAAGACGCTCCTGTAAGTGTGAATAAAGGAAACGCAATTGCGGTTGGAGTTCATTCAGAATTAGATGAATTACGTGCGATTTCTTCAACAGGAAAAGGATATTTAGAAGAATTAGAGCAAAGAGAAAGCGCTGCTTCCGGAATTCCTTCTTTGAAAGTGTCTTTCAATAATGTTTTTGGATATTACATCGAAGTAAGAAATACACATAAAGATAAAGTTCCAGCGGAATGGATTCGTAAGCAAACCTTAGTGAATGCTGAGCGTTACATTACAGAGGAATTAAAGGAATACGAATCAAAGATTTTAGGTGCTGAAGAAAAAATCCATCAATTAGAAACGCAGTTGTTTGAACAATTAGTGAATTGGATTGCAACGTATATCAAACACGTTCAGTTGAATGCGAATTTAATCGCACAAATAGATTGTTTGACATCTTTCACGCAATTAGCAATTGATAATAAATACGTTTGTCCTGATTTAGATGAAAGTTTCGATTTGGAAATCAAAGAAGGTCGTCATCCTGTTATTGAGAAACAATTGCCTGTTGGTGTGCCGTATATTTCGAATGATGTGTATTTAGACAGAGAAACCCAGCAAATCATTATGATTACGGGTCCGAATATGTCGGGTAAATCGGCTATTTTGCGTCAAACGGCTTTAATTGTATTGATGGCGCAAATGGGAAGTTTTGTTCCAGCAGAAAGCGTGAGAATGGGTGTGGTGGATAAAATTTTCACCCGAGTAGGAGCGAGCGATAATATTTCGATGGGTGAATCTACTTTTATGGTAGAAATGAACGAAACGGCTTCGATTTTGAATAATATTTCAGAAAGAAGTTTGGTCTTGTTAGATGAAATTGGAAGAGGAACTTCAACTTATGACGGAATTTCGATTGCTTGGGCAATTTCAGAATATTTGCACGAACATCCAAACAAACCGAAAACACTTTTCGCAACGCATTATCACGAATTAAACGAAATGGAAGTTACGTTTGACAGAATTCAGAATTTTAATGTTTCGGTTAAGGAATTAAAAGATACGGTTTTATTTATTCGTAAATTAGTGAAAGGTGGAAGTGCGCATAGTTTTGGTATTCACGTAGCAAAAATGGCAGGAATGCCTCAAATTGTGATTCAAAAAGCACAAAAACTATTAAAGCAATTAGAAAAAAGACATTCCAGCGAAGAATTATCTGGGATTAAATCGGCAAATGATGAATTGCAATTGAGTTTCTTTAATTTAGATGATCCGCTTTTGGAAGATATTAAAGAAGAAATCATGAATATCGATATTAATACGTTGACTCCAGTTGAGGCTTTGATGAAATTAAACGAAATTAAACGAATGTTGATTAAAAAATAATTTCAAAATAAAATATTCGTTATCAAAAGGTTAAGTAAAAGTTCTAATAAAGTTTCAATTTTTATTTAAAAAGTACTTGCAAGAATAAAAATATGTACTATATTTGCACTCGCAATACGGAACAAGTATAGCAACGTTCTTTAAAAGATTACAATACGAAACGCGAAAATAGCTCAGTTGGTAGAGCGCGACCTTGCCAAGGTCGAGGTCGCGGGTTCGAACCCCGTTTTTCGCTCTAGACTACCTAAAAATATTTGCTCGAGTGGTGGAATTGGTAGACACGCTGGACTTAAAATCCAGTGGGTAGTAATGCCCGTGCGGGTTCAAGTCCCGCCTTGAGTACTTTAATTAACCGTAAATAATTGATTATTAATTATTTGCGGTTTTTTTATGCTTTAAAATGTACGATTTTTGTACGGTAACCGATTATTAAGCCAAATATTGAGATTATTTTGAGTTTAAAATGAAACTAAAAAATATAAAGATTAACTTTGTTTTTAGTTTCTGCATTGCCTGTAAGATACTATTAAAAACAAAGAGGGAACTTTAATAAGTTCCCTCTTTTGTATTATATGAGCTTTTATTGTTTCTGAAAAATCGGTACTGTAATAATCTAAATATAAATAAACTCATTTTTATATTTCCGTTTTCATCTTTGGAATAACGCCCTTTGTAAAAAGTATTTACAAGTTGTTCAATCTCTGGATTTTTAATTATTACAATATTTGCTTTTTTATCAAAGTCAATAGATTTAAATTCCAGTTGTTCAAACTTCTGTATAAATAGATTTTCAAGTTCGTAAACCTCAGCATCTGTAAATTCTATATGTTTTTTCACGGTTCTAATAATTTGTTTTTTAATACTTCTATTCTACGTTCCCTTTCTTCTTCAGAAAACTCTTCATAGTTTGTAATTGCAATATCTTGTTGCTTCGGTAAAATGTACGGAAGCAACTTTGATAATGCGTTTACTCTCTCTACTGGCTCCAACTTGCTTAATGTAGTTTCTAACTTTTCAATTTGTTTTGTAACTACATTTTGAAGCATTTGTTTTGTTTCTGCTGTGGTGGTGTTAATCTTGTTGGGTGTTCCTTTTTGACGCCCTCCGAATTTTTTTCCTGTTGTATTTGCCATAACTTTTGAAACTATTTTTAATCTACTTTAGTTTAATGCCTTTGGATATTTGAGAGTAATATTTTTTAAATACCTAACTCTTCACGTCTTTTTTTATAGTTAGAAACACCTTTTACTCCCTCAGGATTTATGATCATTACATTGTTATCGTTATCATATTTTAATACATGGCTCCCGCTGTAATGCTTATCAATAGACTGTATTCCTGTTTGATTGAAAATTTCTAAATAATCATTAAATGCTTCGGCTAAATTTTGAGAAACTTGAAAAAGCTTAATTTCTTCTTCAGTTTCTAAGTAGATTCTACAATATGATTCTAAAATCATTTCTTTATCTTCTTCACTAATACAAAAACCATTTTCATAAGAGATGAATTTTAAAACCAATTTCGGGCGGTTTGCGGAATAAATTTCTGGATAAAATTTCTTTGCATCATTAACCGCTTTTTTAAATCTTTCAATTACGCTTTCATGGTCTTTAATTGCGTTTTGACGTATTATAGAGCTTGTAATTCCCTGTTTATCTAATTGATTATTTAGATCTTTAATATAGGATTCGATTTGTTTTGATGCTCCTAATAAAATAATTTGCTTAAAAGTATCATTTGTTAAAGCTCCAATTTCTAAGGCTTCAAAACTTGATTTTAGTTCGTTTAGAACTGGAGTAAATTGTTTTAAATCTTTAGTAATTTCTTTGAATTGTTCTGTATTTTCTTTGATTAAAATTCTGTTTTTCATGGTGTGTGATTGTTTATAAGTTTGCAATAATTTCTTCAACTGTTTTTTCTTCTTCGGATTTTTCGCTCGGTTTGTCCTTTGAGTTCTTTTTGAACTTTTCGGATTCTGTTTGATTTGAAATAACTTCATGAGCTATTTTTTCAACTTCTTCTGGTGTTTTCTCTTCTTGTTGTTTCATGATTTATAATTTTTGTTCTTTTCTTTTTTAGCGGAACTTTTTTCTTTTTTCTCTCTTTAGATTACTAAGAATTAACAAACTTTTTTTATCAATTTTTAATTTCAAAAAAAAATAAAATTTTCACTCTTTTACATTATCTTTTTAAAATACCTTTTTATAGTATCTTATTAAATAATCTTTATATAGGTGTTGTAGTTTTGTAAATTAATTGTTGATTAAAAAAAGTAGTTTTGTAAATCCTTTTATATAGTTGTTGTTATGGTGTTGTTATGGTGGTTCTGGTTTTAATCTCTCTAATACTTTCTTTAATGCTTCGTTTTGAAGTTGTTTCTGTTGTTTGTCTTTGATGCTTTTTCTCTTTTTTTCAGCTTCAAAAATTAGATCTTCTAAACTCATTTTTAATGAAACATAAAAGCCTCTCGTATAGCGACTGTAATAAATAAGATGCCAGTTCAATATCAATTCACTTTTTATGTTTTCTGTTTGGTATCTGTTGGCATACTTTCTTATTTCATTTGATAATTCGCTAACCTCATCTATTGTGTTTGTTTTACCGTCCATTCTTGCCCACAAATACAAGTTTGTAACCTTACAATACGATTTGTTCCCTAATATGCTTTTGATTGCTAAAAAGCCTAATAAACACACTTTATCAAATTCAGTTTTCTCATTTTTGTAAAAGTCCCACCAGATAGATAAATTCATTCCTACTTTCGGGGAATTATTAGGCACGCTATTATATAGTAATTTGCCGTTATCTAATGAGTGTTTAACGCTTCCTAATTTCATTTGATAAAATTCTGCACTATCTTTTATTTTTTGTAATTCCGTGCCGTGTTCCAGTTTTAAAGCATTTTCATAAACGGAATAACTCACTATATTATCCAACGTTTTACGGGTATCGGTAATAAAACCAGTTAGCAACTGAATAGGAAAATTTAAATACTTTTCGTTATTCATAGTGTTATTGTTTTATAAAAGCATTAAACCAATTGTAGAAGTCTTCAAAAGTCCTTACAATAATGTAAATACCGCCTGAGTTTTCAATTTGCCTTTGGTACTCTTTCTGTGATTCACTTTGGTAACGATCACCACTATAAAAACATTTGATTTCGATTTTTACACTACGCCCTCGAATAGTTGCACTAATATCTGAAGTGCCAGTTTGTGTATTGCTTTTAATCCATTGTACGCTCCCAATAGTTCTAATGTTCCCTAAAACATCTGTTGAGGTTTTACGATTGTCTTTTATAGCTCCTGTTGAGTTGATACGTTCAGCATGAAAGCCGTTTAATTTGATGTATGATATTACGCATTTAGTTAAACCGTTTGTAGTAGCGTCGGTGTGCTTTGGTTTAACTGGGTATCTAAAGTTTGGATATTTAGCTTTTTGTAATTCAAATTCTAAATTCTCAAGCTCTTTGATAGCTTCAGATTTAACGTATCTTTTTGTTTTTGCCTGTAAACTCATGATACTACTTTTTTAATGGTGTTATAGATTCCATTAATTCGCTACGCTTGTAGTAACATTTATTAGCAAATTTGTAAACGGTAATTTTACCTTTATTTTGCCAGTGCCAAAGTGTAGAAGAGTTTATTTGTAGTAGTTCCAAAACTTGCTCCCGACTTAATAATTCGTCTTTTGCAGTTTGGGTGTTTTGGTGTGTTTGAAAGTCTTTGAGTTTTGCATCAAATACGTTTCCGATTAAGTCCGTTAAATCTTCTGGACTCAAATTTTGTAGTAAGGTTGCTTTTGTCATTTTGCAAAGTATTATTTGTTATACAGTGCAAATATTGGTTTGGGATTGTACCCTAAAAGACTATGTTTTGTACCTTTTTGGGTACGGTTTGTACTCTTTATTTAATTAGGTTGTAAATACTCATTCTGTTTTCGTTCGACTTACTTTTAATATTTGTGTATTGTAGTTTATCTATGCCAAAATCATAAGTTTCATTTATCCAGTCGGTAATGCTTTTAACAGTAACTGTTTTATGTATTTGTCCGTTATGCTTCATAATTTCATACATAAATCTTAAATCAGTTCTTTTGGTTTTGTCTATATTGAAATTTTCAAAAAGACGTTCCCAAATTTCAAAGGCATTATCTTTGAAATAATCAGTATGTTTTTGAGGTTTGATTTCGACCTTTTCCTTTTCAATTGCTTTAGGTTCTTGAGGTTTGATTTCTGTTAATACTAAGTTTAAGAACGTTTCTTTTAGCTTCATATAATTGCTTTCATAACTTCTTATTCTATTATCTGGAATAGGTTGTGAAATATAAATTTCGTCTTCGCTTACTGATCCGTTATTTTGGTTTGAAGCTAACATATTTGTAACAGCATCGTTAACTATAAAATAAAAATCGGTGTGTAAATCGGAAATTATTTTTTCCTTAATGGTTTGGTCTTCAATTTGAGAAAAATATCGAATAAAAGATTTACTACTATCTTCTGCAAATGATTTGTATAAAGAATAATCAAATTCATTATTATTTGAAAAATCAATTAAACTCGATAAAATAAATTCTATTTTTTCGTTTGGATTTTCGGAGTTACTATTTCTCATATTTTGCCTGTTTATGATTGTTTTGCGTTGGTTGTCAATAAATTAAAAGTATTTAGTCAATTCGAGTGCTATGTCCTTATTGCTTTTTCCGACGTAGTTAAGGAACATTTTTTCTGTTGTATGTCCTGTAATGTAAATTAAAAAAGTAGTTGGAATAGTTCCGTAAAAGTTTGAAGCAAAAGAGCGTCTACCAATATGTGAGGTTACCAATTCCCACTTTTGAAACTCTTTGACTTCTTTACGGTAAACTTTGCTTTCGGGTGCAGTTTCTGTTTTTTTACCTCCCTTGACTATTTCGTTAAGTTCAGCAATTTCACAAACTTTTTTTATGTAATCATTATACTTTTGGTCTGAAATTGGTTTTGGAAAATGTCCGTTTCTTTTTTCTAATATTTCCAGTACTTTTTTGTGTATTGGAATAGTCATGTTTTTAGTAGTTTTCTTTTGAGTAAACTCCAGTAAGTGCTTACCGTCTTCAATTCTAATTTGGTCTTTTGTAAAATTCATAAAATCTGAAACTCTTTGACCAGTATAGCAACTAATAATTAACCAGTCTTTCGCATTGTTAAGGCTTTCAGTTAATTTACTTGGTTCTATTGTTTCAATTTTGTTAAGGTCTTCAAAAGTCAAATAAACATTATCAGTTTCTTTGTACTTTGCTTTCAAACCGTCTAATTGGTGGCTTACTTCTATTCCGTTATGCTGTGCGTGTTTACAAATGGTTTTAATGCTTCTTAACGCCCTTGCAATTGTATTGTGTGAATATTGATTTTTATTACAAAAGTCTTCAAAGGCTTTTTTGAAATTTTCGTTTACGTCTTTGATTAAAAACTTTTTGTTTGTTGAGGTTTCAAACTTCTTTAAAAGTGCTTTAATTGTGTTATATTTTTTTTCTGTACTTTCTGTTATTTCGCTTTTTTTACGGTCTTTGAAGTACTCAAAATAATTAACTAATTCGTTTGGTATTGTTTCAACTGGTGTAGGATTGTAGTATTCATTTATAGTTCTTTTTAACCAGTCTTTGTTTGTGTCTTCAATAGTGTTTTCAAACTGATTTAAAATGTAGTTTTCAAGTTCCGAAATTTTGTTATTAACTTCAGTTTGTAGGTTTTTGGTATCAATATCCGAAATACGTTTTGAGTTGTGGTATTTGCTCCAATATTCTTTTGAAACTTCAATTTTTGAAACCCCACCAATAACGTAATCAATACCGTTTTTTCTGTATAGTAATCTCAAATTTAGATTTGATTTGTCTTTATTTGAACGGTATAAAAAATTAATAGTTGCCATACATTTGCCTTTAGTAATACAAATGTAAATAATTTGTACGGTATTTGTACGGCAAATTGCAATTAAATAAAATCAATTACAATTTAAAACATAAAATTAATTTAATAAAAAAGTCAATAAAATTGCATTACTCAAGTGAATAGTGTATTTTTGCCCTTGAATAATAGGAAGCTATAAAATGTATTTTTGCGGTGGTTTTACTCCCGCCTTGAGTACAAAAAGCTTCAAACTATGTTTGGAGCTTTTTTTGTTTATATGAGTTTGTAAATATTTCTTATTTTTAACAAAAATTAAACTCATGTACAAGTTTATAAATTTCAAGATATTTAAAGTATCACTTTTGTTTTCTTTTTTTATCAATCTTTTTCTTTTTTTAATCACAATATATTCTAAAGATTTTGAAATGATAATTAGTTTCGGCTCTTTTACTTTATTTGGATTTGTGATTATTGTTTTTTGTTTTTTTAATTTCAAGGAAATAAAAACAGAAGGAAAAAACATAATACTATCGGATTTGTATTTCAAAAAAGAAAAAACAATTCAACAAGCAGATTTATTAAAGATAATAAAAAACCCTTTCTATATTTTTCTATTTACTAATATTATTTATTATCAAGAATATAATTCCAGAAAATGGTTTTTGTTTTATGGAGAAATTAA
>NZ_CALBSN010000108.1 GCF_937967675.1 uncultured Flavobacterium sp.
GGGATTTTTTATTGTGTAGTATATTTGTTTATCGTAATATTGCAATATAATAATTAGCAATAATTCTTGAAACGTCAATTCGAGTGATTTTTTAAAGTTAAAATGCTAATTTTTGCTTTAAAAAATTGTATCGAAAACCGTTTCAAAATAATACCAAACAAGTAAATTTAAATACTCATGGGAGCATCAAAATCAGATTCTTTTACAATTGAGCAAAACGAAATGGCAAGTTTATTTAAAGCCTTGTCACATCCTGCTCGTATTGCAATTGTAGATTATTTATTAACCGTAGATACTTGTATTTGTGGTGATATTGTAAACGAATTACCATTGGCGCAGCCTACAATTTCGCAACATTTAAAGGAACTTAAAAACGCCAACATTATCAAAGGAACCATAGAAGGAACTGCAATTTGTTATTGTATTAATCCAGATACCATTGATAAAATAGAAAATCACTTTGGTATGATTCGTCATAAGTTAAAAAACAAATGTTGTTAGCTAATCACTTTTCACTAATCACTAATTACTAAAAATGAAACTATCCGAAATCAAATCCGAATTAAAAAAGCTAACTACAATAGCTTTTCAATTACCAAACGGCGATTTAGTACCAAATCATTTCCATGTAACTGAAGTAGGTAAAATCACTAAACATTTCATCGATTGCGGTGGAACTGTTAGAACAGAAGAAGTAGTGAATTTCCAACTTTGGGAAGCCAATGATTACGATCACAGATTGCACCCAGAAAAACTAGTTCACATCATAGAACTTTCAGAAAAAACCTTAGGTTTACCTGATTTAGAAATCGAAGTCGAATACCAAATGAAGGAAACCATCGGAAAATTTAGTTTGGATTTTGAAGGAACTAACTTCCAATTAAAGTCAAAATTAACCGATTGTTTAGCCAAAGACAATTGTGGAATTCCACCAGAAAAGCTAAAAGTTAAAATAGGCGAGTGGAAACCAAAACAAACTTCTTGTTGCACACCAGATTCAGGTTGTTGTTAATTTTAAAAAGCTAATCACTAATTACTTTTCACTATTCACTCAGATAGATATGTTAGAAAATTTATCAAAAACCATCGAATCTATTTCAAAAATAGAAGTTTCAGCCGAACGCAAAGCAGTTTTACAACCGCTAGTAGATTATATTCAAAATAAAGTTAATACACACGAAGAAATTCGATTGAATTTCATTTGCACGCACAATTCCAGAAGAAGTCATTTGTCGCAAATTTGGGCACAAACCATGGCGTTTCAATTCGGAATCAAGAATGTATTTTGTTATTCCGGAGGAACGGAAGCTACAGCTATGTTTCCAAAAGTAGGAGAAACTCTCGTAAAACAAGGTTTTCAAATTCAGCAATTAAGTCAAGAACAAAATCCAGTTTATGCGGTGAAATTCGATGATAATCAGCATCCAATAATTTGTTTTTCAAAAACGTATTTCGATGATTTTAATCCAAAGACAAACTTTGGAGCCATCATGACTTGTAATAACGCTGACGAAGGTTGTCCAATGGTTTTTGGAACAGAAGCCAGATTTTCAATCAAATACGACGATCCAAAAGCATTTGACGGAACGGATGTAATGAACGAAAAATATACAGAAAGAAGTTTACAAATAGCATGTGAAATGTATTTTGTGTTTTCTCAAATAAAATAAGCAGATGAAAAAAAGATTAGGATTTTTAGACCGTTATTTAACGCTATGGATTTTCTTAGCCATGTTAGTTGGAGTAGGAATAGGGTATTTTATTCCAAATTCAGCTGATTTTATTAATTCTTTTTCATCTGGAACAACTAATGTTCCGTTAGCGATTGGATTGATTTTAATGATGTATCCACCATTAACAAAAATCGATTTTTCAAAAGTGCCTCAAATGTTTGAAAAGCCTAAGTTATTATTCGCTTCATTTTTCATTACTTGGATTGTAGGGCCGTTTTTAATGTTTTTATTAGCGACTTTCTTTTTGAAAGATTATCCAGAATATATGATGGGATTAATTATCATAGGAATTGCACCTTGTATTGCCATGGTAATCGTTTGGAATGAATTAGCTGAGGGAAATAGAGAATTAACAGCTGGATTAATCGGAATCAATAGTTTACTTCAAGTGTTTTTCTTCAGTTTATATGCTTATTTTTATTTAGAAATCATGTTGCCTTTATTCGGAATCAAAGGTTTAGAATTAAATATTACCATTTCAGAAATCGCTCAAACCGTTGGAATTTATTTAGGCATTCCGTTTGCTTTGGCTGTGATAAGTCGTTTTGTAATTAAGAAGTATTTGGGCGATAAGTTTTTCAATCAGAAATTCATTCCTTTTGTTTCTCCGATAACGTTAATAGCACTTTTATTTACAATAGTAGTCATGTTCAGCCTAAAAGGCGAAATGATTGTAGATTTACCAATTGATGTATTTCGTATTGCTATTCCACTAGTTATTTTCTTCGCAATTATGTTTTTCTTGATGTTCTTTGTGGCTAAGAAAATAGGTGCAGATTATAGAGACACAGTTGCACTATCGTTTACCGCTTCTGGAAACAATTTTGAATTAGCAATAGCAGTTTCCATCGGTGTATTCGGAATCAATAGCGGACAAGCCTTTGCTGGTGTTATAGGACCTTTAGTGGAAGTTCCCGCTTTGATAATTTTAGTGAATGTGGCTTTTTGGCTGAGAAAGAAATATTTTAAATAAAAAAACGCTCTTTTTAAGAGCGTTTTTCGTTTTATTCTTTAACTACTTTTATTGTTTTTTGTTGGGAATTGTTTTCTAAAACTATTAAGTAAATTCCACTTTCTAAACTAGATAAATCTAATGTATTAGAAGTTGTGTTTTCAAATGATTTAGCTTCAATTAATTGTTCTAAAATACTATACACACTTACTTTAGTTAAACTGATATTATCTAAATGCAATACGTCTTTCACAGGATTTGGATAAAACACAAAGGATTCAAAACTAATATCCTCAGCACTTAAAGTAGTGGCAATATTAAATTGATAAGGTGTAGTATAATTGGTATTAGTTGGATTCGTGCTTGTAAGTTTTAAGAAATAATCTCCTGGTGCAAGCGTTCTTGTAAAATTAATTGTAGCTCCACTATTATTTTGGGATACCCCAACAGTAGTTCCAACTGAATTTAAAATTGTACCATTCATAGAAGAAGTTACGATACTACTTACTGAAACGGCTGCATCTACATTATCGGTAACTGTAAATTTAAAATAATCATTATCAGCTCCTGTTGGATTTTGAATCGTAGTATAACCAATATAATTTTTATTGGTTTCAATACTATACGCTAATTCTTTAAAATTTGGTTCGTCTAAACCTTGCATCATTTGGTAAGGATAGCCTGTTAATTCAGTATGATTTTCAATTATATCATATCCCGAATTAAAATAGAATAATTTGGCAGGATAGGTTAAACCGGTTAGATAAGTATTCATATTTGAGGATGGTTCAGGCACCACTCCATCAGTAGTGATATTGCCTCCAAACGCATTTGTAATTCTGCCAATAACACAAGAAAAGTCGATAAAATGGTCAATAGATTTTTGATTCAATCCTAATATCGTTTCACCTACAATACCATTGCAGTTGATATCAGAATTATAAAAATCAGGTATATAAGAATTGTCATTCATGCTAGAACTATTTTGCACTTCTAATCCACCAAATAAAAAATGTCCAGGCTCGCCACTGTAATAATAAGTTGTTTTTAAATCTCGAATGGCTTCAGAGCTGACATCAGTACCAGTCATGAAGGCTAAAATGTTGTCACTCGCATTACTACCACCGTGAGGAGTTCCTAAAGTTAGTAATTTTGCTACATGATGTTGATTATCCGATTGCCAATTCTCGCTGTTTTGGATGTATTCTCTCGATGCTAATCCGCCCATACTATGCCCAACTAGTATAACTTTGTTTTTTCCAGTTACTTCCATTACGCGTTGAACAGCCACTTTAACTGCAGCGCCTTGTTTAGCAATAGCCGATTGATTACTTAAAACAGATGTTCCAATGCTACCATTTGGATTTACGTCAAAATTTACATAAAAATAATCGCCATTTTGGACAAGTGATTCAAACGCTACGATATCAGCGCCAGCGGTTGGATAAAAGTTTTTATTAGTGGTTGTATTGTTATTGTCGGCATTCAAACAAAAATCAAAACGACCACCAAAAGTAAATCCGTATTGGGTATCATAATAATCGGTAGAAGTGTTCCATGTTTCCGAACTAGAATTTAATCCATGGATAAAAATGATGGGATAAGGTAATTTACTTTCAAAAGTTCGATTTGTTGTCGTGTTTATAGGCGCTTTTAATGCGTAAACACTATCATTTATAGAACCATAAAATTCAAATTCAGCAGGTCTAGGCTTAAATTGAATGCTTTGATTTTGAGAAAATCCTAAAGTAGAAATGAATACTATCGATACAGATATAAAAGAAGTAATTTTATTCATGCACATTGATTAATAGGAATTATTATAGTGCAATATATAAAATTAGAGTTAATTTTATTAAATAATTTAAGTTTAAATAGATGTCTTTTAAAATTAATAAAGCTCTAAAAAAGAGCTTTATTAATTTATTTATCTATAGATCCTAATACGCGCTTCATAAAATCATTTAAAGCCGTTTTTTTATCTTTTCCGTCTTTAATCATTTGATTTACTTCTAATGCACCATACATATTAGAGATAAGCTCTGCAATTACATCTAATTCTTCGTCTTTAAGAGACGAAACTTCGCAAAGGTTTTCTAATACCTCGATAGTTTCTACTAAATAATCTTGGTCGTTATCTTCAATAAATTGAGTTAACTGTTTTATAATAGGTAATTTCATTTTGTTTAGATTTTAGATTTTCAGATAAAGGATTTTCAGACATCCGAATATCTACTATCCGAAAATCAAGTATCTTTATATTACTTCATTAACTAATTCTGCTAAAACCTCAGCTTTATTAGTTTGGGTTTGATTAACTAATACACCATTTTTAAAAGTAGCAAATGTAGGTAAATTGTCTACTTTAGCTAATTTTCTAGATTCAGGAAATTTCTCGGCATCTACTACCACAAAAGGAACTGCTTCATTTTGAGAGGCCATTACTTTGAATTTTGGTTTCATAATACGGCAATTTCCGCACCATGATGCTGAATATTGAACTACTACTGTTTCGTTAGATGCAATGATTTCAGCTAAGTTGTCTTGTTCGATTTCTGTAAACATTTTTTTTTTAGTTTAAAGTTTCATGTTTCAAGTTCCAAGTTGAATAACCTGAAACCTGAAACTTGAAACAAAAATTATTAATGAGAAGCTAAATAAGCAGCAGTAGAGTTTCTATCTGCACTCATAG
Organism: uncultured Flavobacterium sp.; assembly: GCF_937967675.1. GTDB lineage: Bacteria > Bacteroidota > Bacteroidia > Flavobacteriales > Flavobacteriaceae > Flavobacterium. Next base: position 5,378 of record NZ_CALBSN010000108.1, read on the forward strand.
CATCTTTTCCTTCTTCCCAGTTAGCTGGACAAACTTCACCTTTAGTTTGAACGTGAGTATAAGCATCGATTAATCTAATGTACTCATTTACGTTTCTTCCTAATGGCATATCGTTTACACTTTCGTGGAATACTTTTCCATCTTCGTCAATTAAATAAGTAGCTCTAAAAGTTACGTTTGAACCTTCTAAGATTTCATCATTTACATTTTCATCATAAACCCATTCTGCATCTAAAATATCTAAAGCTGCAGCTAAATTTCTTGTAGTATCAGCTAAAAGTGGGTAAGTTACACCTTCAATTCCACCATTGTTTTTTGCAGTATTTAACCAAGCAAAGTGTACTTCATTTGTATCGCAAGAAGCACCAATCACCATAGTGTTTCTTTTTTCAAACTCACCTAAAGCTGCTTGAAAAGCATGTAATTCTGTTGGACAAACAAAAGTGAAGTCTTTTGGATACCAAAATAAAACAACTTTTTTCTTGTTGTTTACTGCTTCCTCTAAAACGTTAATTCTTAAATTATCTCCCATGAAAGAGATTGCATCTACTGTAATGTTTGGGAATTTTTTTCCTACTAATGCCATTTTATTTCTATTTAAATTAATAATTAAATTTCTTTTACAAAAGTACAAATAAAAAAACCACAACTATAGTTAAGTCATGGTTAATTTTTATTTTAATATAGATTTTGATTATAGTGTTTTATTCTTTAATATTTGAAACCAATTGTTTAATTTTAATATTGAAAGCTGCAAAAATTAAGGTCATAAATGGACTTAGGATATTAAAGAAAGCATAAGGTAAATAATCAAGAGTTGATACACCAAGAGTTCCCGCTTGATAAGCACCACATGTATTCCAAGGCACTAAAACTGATGTTACAGTTCCAGTATCTTCTAGAGTTCTACTTAAGTTTTCTGGAGCTAGACCTTTATCTTTATATGCCTTTGCAAACATTTTACCTGGCACTACAATCGCTAAATATTGGTCAGAAGCCGTGATGTTTAATGCTAAACAACTTCCCACAGTAGAAGCGAATAATCCAAAAGTAGAATGTGCTAATTTTAATAAGGATTCACTAATTCTGGATAAGGCTCCAATGGCATCCATAATTCCCCCGAAAACCATCGCACATAAAATTAACCAAATAGTAGGTAACATTTTTGCCATTCCACCAGAAGTAAATAAATCAGTAAGGGTTTTATTTTCTGTTGGCACTACTACTTTTGATGTAATAGCTTCCATGACTCCTTTATAAGCTGATTTAAAAGTCATGCTATCGACACCTGTTATTCCGTTCACAACTTCAGGTTGAAATATAATTGCAAAAATTCCAGCTAATAAAGTTCCAACTAATAGTGCAACCAAAGGTTCTGTTTTTTTTACGATTAATCCAATAACAATAATTGGAACTAAAAATAACCAAGGCGTTACGTTAAAACTTGTTGTTATTGAATTTAATAAATCATCGGTATTAGCTTCACCTGTTACTTCTACTGAAAGCCCTAAAATAATGAATAACAATAAAGTGATAATGTAAGTAGGAATTGTAGTTAATGTCATGTATTTAATATGCGTAAACAAATCAGTTCCCGCCATAGCAGGTGCTAAGTTTGTTGTGTCAGACATTGGCGATAATTTATCTCCAAAATAAGCTCCGGAAACTACGGCACCAGCCACCATTCCTAAATCAAACCCTAAAGCACCTCCAATACCTATCAAGGCAATACCTACAGTAGCAGATGTTGTCCAAGAACTACCAGTTGCAATAGAAATTACCGAACAAATAATCAAAGTAGCTGGTAAGAACACAGCCGGACTCAAAATTTGTAAACCATAATAAATCATGGAAGGAATGATACCACTTACCATCCAAGTTCCTGCTAATGCACCTACCATTAATAAAATTAAGATAGCTCCTGCAGTGGATTTGATGTTATTAGCTACTTCATCTAACATTTTATGGAAAGGAACTTTTGTAAAATATCCCATAATAGCCGCAACAGCACCACCAAGTAAAAGAATAAACTGATTACTTCCACCTAAAGCATTATCATCGGGTCCGTTATAAGCAAAAAGTACATTGTAAGCAAGCATTCCAATTAGAGCGAAAACGGGAATTAAGGCTTCCCAAAGTTTTAACTCTCTGTTTTTTATGATTTTAGTATCCATTTAGTTTTGTTTGAGCTTGCAAGATAGAAAAATGCTTTTTATTTTGAAAACTTCCTAAAAAAGAAATCCGCTGAAAATTCAACGGATTTGTTTTTTATTTTGTGAAAGTTTATTTTTTCAAGTGTAAATCAAAGTAATCTGCAATTTTAGCATACATATGAATTCGATCTCTTCCGCCTACATTATGTTCGTGGTTTGGATATAAGAAATAATCTACTTGTTTTCCTGCTTTGATACAAGCTTCAATAAAGTTCATGCTGTGTTGTTGAACTACTACTGGGTCTTGAGCACCGTGAATAATTAACAATCTTCCTTTTAAATCTTTCGCTTTGCTTAATAAAGAAGTTTTTTCATATCCTTCAGGATTTTCTTGTGGAGTATCCATATAGCGTTCTCCGTACATGATTTCGTAGTATTTCCAATCGATAACTGGTCCACCGGCAACTCCAACTTTAAATACATCTGAATGATTTGTCATTAAAGAAGTGGTCATAAAACCACCATAACTCCATCCAAAAACTCCAATTTTCTCAGCATCAACAAATGATTTTGATTTTAAGAATTCAATTCCTTTCATTTGATCTGCCATTTCGTTTACGCCTAAATTTCTATGGGTAACCTCACAGAATTTTTTTCCACGAGAATCACTTCCTCTATTATCTAAGGTAAATACTACGTATCCTTTTTGAGCCATATAAATATCGAAGAATCCAGCTCCACCTAACCAACGATTGTTAACTAACTGCGCATGAGAACCTCCGTAAACATAAACCATTACTGGATATTTTTTCGTAGCATCGAAGTTGCCTGGATAAATTAATCTTCCGTTTAGTGGTGTTTTTCCGTCAGGAGAAGTTAGAGTTACGAATTCCATTTTAGGTAAATCAATTTTTCCTGTGAACGGATTTTCGGCTTTAACTAAAGAAGTATTTGCCATTTTATTTTTGATGTTTAAAATCGAAATTTCGTTTGGAGTAGTTAAGTTGCTGTATTGGTCTAAAATCATCGTTCCATCTGAAGAAACAGAAGCTGTGTGCGTTCCAGAAATAGTTGTTAATTGAATGGTTTTTCCTGATTTTAAATCCACTTGAAACAATTGACGATCTAATCCATTATTGGTTGTTCCAATGTAGTTTATTTTGGTGTTGGTAGCATCAAAACCAAGCATATCTTTCACAACCACATCTTTATGCCCTAAATTTTTCAATAATTTCCCATCAGTATTGTACAAATACATTTGGTTGAAACCATAGAAATCGGTTTGGTAAATAAATTGAGTTGGGTTATTTGGAACAAAAGTTAATGGATGTTGTGGTTCTACCCAAGTTGTTGTTTTTTCTTCAAATAATGTTTTTACAAAAGCACCTGTTGCTACATCATATTTATTGAATTTCAGATGATTTTGTTCACGATTTAATATTCCAATAAAAATATGTTTTCCAGTTGGTTCCCAAGATACCATAGTTAAATATTGTTCTTTTGGTTCACCTGTTTGAATTGTTACTTTTTTACCTGAAGCTACATCGTAAATTAACAAAGTAACATTCTCGCTAGTCATTCCAGCCATTGGATATTTGATGTCTTTGTTGATTGCTTCGCGCTCATTCCAATTGGTAAGCGGATAATTAGCTACCATTGTTTCATCTTTGCGATAGTAAGCTAATTGCGTTCCTTTTTCGTTCCACCACATTCCTCTGTCGATACCAAATTCTTGGCGGTGTACATAATCAGAACCGTTAACTATTGCTTTGTTTTCATCGTTGGTAACTTCAATAACTTGTCCCGATGGAGTTGTAATTCGGATATTGTTTTCTTGTAACCAAGCTACATTGTTATTAGAAGCAAATTTTGCCTGACTTCCTTCAACCGCATAACTAATAACTGAAGTAATCTGTTTTGAAACAACGTCATACGTTACTTTGTAATTGTTTTTCTTGCCTGCAACTTCAGTTTCAAACGTGTTTACAGTTTTCCAATTAATTGAAAATGGAAACGTTCTAATGGTAAACTCGTCATTTGATATTTTTGATTTCAAAGCGGTTTCAAATTCAGCTTTTGTTGTTAAAGTGGAAGCTGTCCAACCATTTGCGGCACTTTTTTCAACAAGAGAAGAAAAGTCAGTACTTAAATACGTGATGGATTTGGAATCTTTACGCCATTGTTGGGCAGTTTGTGTTGTTGGAGCATATTTTCTTGGTCCTAAAACAGTTTCTTCAATGGTTAAATTTTGCGCAACGGCAAAGCTTCCAACCAATAGAAAACTTAAAAGATATTTTTTCATTACTAGTAAATTAATTGTGTATTAGAGTTCAAAGTTACGGATTTGTTACATAAAAAATCCGATTCATTGCTAAATCGGATTTGTTACATTTATTTCGATGGAATTATAAAACTCCTAACTCTATCATACATTGTCTCATCATTTGATAGGTTCTTTCGATATCATTGTCTAGACCAATAGAAAAACGAATTAAACCATCGGTTAAGCCCATTTCTGCTTGTTCTTCTAATGGAATTTCTGATGAAGTTGAAGTTCCAGGAGCACTGAATAATGTTTTATAGAATCCTAAACTTACCGCTAAGTAACCTAAGTTTCTTTCTTGCATTAATTCCATTAAAGCGTTGGCTTTGTCTAAAGTTCCTACATCAATCGTCATCATACCTCCAAAACCATATTCTCGATTAATCATGGTTTTGTAAATTTCATGACTTGGGTGACTTGCTAAACCTGGATAAACCGTTTTAATACCGTCAGCTTCAAATTTGTTAGCCAAATACATTGCATTATGGCTGTGTTGTTTCATTCTGATGTGTAATGTTCTTAAGTTTTTCATCACAGAAGCCGAACGCAAACTATCCATTGTTGGACCTAAAAGCATACTTGCTCCGTCGTTAACGTTTTTCAAGCTATTTATGAATTCTTGAGAAGCACAAACCACACCACCAACAGTATCGCTACTTCCGTTAATGTATTTTGTTAAGGAATGAATCACGATATCAGCTCCTAATTTAGCAGGAGCAACTGATAAAGGAGAAAACGTATTGTCAACTACTAATTTGATGTTGTGTTTTTTAGTAATTTTAGCCAAAGAAGCAATATCCGCAACTTCTAGTAAAGGATTACTTACAGTTTCGCAATATAAAACTTTAGTGTTAGGCGTAATAGCTGCTTCAACTACATCTAATTTTGTGATATCAACAAATGTAGTTTTGATGCCCATTCTTGGAATGAAATTTTTCAAGAAAGCATACGTTCCTCCGTAAATAGTTCTACTTGAAACGATGTGGTCACCGTTTCCACATAATTGTAAAAGAGTAGGAGTGATAGCTCCCATTCCAGAAGCAGCTACGTTTGCTGATTCTGTTCCTTCCATAGCTGCCATAGCTTTGTCTAAGTATAAATTACTTGGCGATGAATGGCGTGAATATAAATAGCATCCTTCAGCATTACCTTCAAAGGTGTCAAACATAGTCTTTGCTGAAAGAAATGTATATGTTGAACTATCTGAAATCGATGGATTTACACCACCAAATTCCCCGAAATATTGTAAATCTTGTATACGATCTGCCGGATTAAATTTTTCCATAATTTTAAAGTTTAGTTGTTTATTTTAAATCAAAAATATAATTTGGTAAACTATTATTCAATACTTGAAATTAAAATTAGATTTTTATTCTAAATTTAGTTAAAGTTGTAGTTTTTATTTCTGTTATTTGTTCGTTTTAGTTACATTTGCTGACAACTTTAAAACAAACAACACAACAACAATGGACGGAATCGACAAAAAACTACTTGGATTACTTCAAGAGGATACAAAAAAAACAACCAAAGAACTTTCTATGGTTTTGAATCTTTCAGTAACTGCGGTTTATGAGAGAATTAAAAAACTTGAGCGTGAAGGCGTAATTAGCAAATATGTTGCTATTCTTGATCGAAATAAAGTAGAAAAAGCTTTTGTGGTATTTTGTCATATCAAATTAATTCAACACACTAGAGATTTTGTTACCACTTTTGAAAGTGAAGTAATAAAGTTAGATGAAGTTTTAGAATGTTTTCACGTAAGCGGAGATTACGATTACATTTTAAAAGTACACGTGAAAGATATGGACGAATATAGAGAGTTTATGGTAACCAAACTTACTGGATTAAAACATATTGGGAGTACACACAGTTCATTTATGATTGGAGAAGTGAAAAACACAACAGCTTTTACTTTAAACTAAGCTATAATAATTTACCAAAAAAGTAACAAAGAATTAATTCAAAAAGCGTTACTTTTGTATCCGAATTTAAGTCAAACAACAAACTTTATATACAATCATGAGTCAATTTGATGTAACCATTATTGGTTCTGGCCCTGGAGGATATGTTTCAGCTATCCGTTGTGCCCAATTAGGTTTTAAAACTGCTATTATTGAAAAATATTCAACCCTTGGAGGAACGTGTTTAAATGTGGGATGTATTCCATCGAAAGCATTATTAGCATCTTCGCATCATTATGAAGAGTTACAACACTTTGCTGACCACGGAATTGAAGTTTCGGGTGATGTAAAAGTGAATTTAGAAAAAATGATTGCTCGTAAACAAGCAGTTGTAGATCAAACTTCGGGTGGTGTAAAATTCTTAATGGATAAAAACAACATCACAGTTTTCAATGGAGTGGGTTCGTTTGAAAGCGCTACTTCTGTAAAAGTGACTAAAGAAGATGGTTCTTCAGAAATCATCGAATCAAAAAATATTATTATTGCTACAGGTTCTAAACCATCTAGCTTACCATTTATCAAATTAGATAAAGAAAGAATCATTACTTCTACTGAAGCTTTGAAACTGAAAGAAGTTCCAAAACACCTAGTAATTATTGGTGGTGGTGTTATCGGTATCGAATTAGGTCAAGTATATTTACGTTTGGGAGCGCAAGTTTCTGTAGTAGAATTCATGGACAGAATCATCCCAGGAATGGACGCAGCATTGTCAAAAGAATTGACTAAAGTATTAAAAAAACAAGGAATGAAATTCTACACTTCTCACAAAGTTCAATCAGTAGAAAGAGCAGGAGATGTAGTAACGGTAAAAGCAGAAAATGCTAAAGGAGAAATCATCACGTTAGAAGGTGATTATTCATTAGTTTCTGTAGGCCGTCGTCCTTATACAGATGGATTAAACGCTGAAAAAGCAGGCGTAAAAGTTACAGAAAGAGGTCAAATCGAAGTAAACGATCATTTACAAACCTCGGTTGCTAACATTTATGCAATTGGTGACGTAGTTCGTGGAGCGATGTTAGCACACAAAGCAGAAGAAGAAGGTGTAATGGTTGCCGAAATTTTAGCTGGACAAAAGCCACATATCGATTATAATTTAATTCCGGGTGTAGTGTACACTTGGCCAGAAGTTGCGGCTGTTGGAAAAACAGAAGAGCAATTAAAAGCAGAAGGTGTAGCGTACAAAGCAGGAAGTTTCCCATTCAAAGCTTTAGGAAGAGCAAGAGCAGGAGGAGACACTGACGGATTTGTAAAAATCTTAGCGGATGCCAAAACAGATGAAGTTTTAGGCGTTCATATGATTGGAGCAAGATGTGCTGATTTAATTGCAGAAGCTGTTACAGCTATGGAATTTAGAGCAAGTGCAGAAGATATTTCAAGAATGTCACACGCTCACCCAACATTTGCAGAAGCTATCAAAGAAGCAGCATTGGCAGCGACAGATAATAGAGCATTACACGTGTAATTGATTAATTCATAATAAATGAAAAGCCCAAATTTCAATGGAAATTTGGGCTTTTTTTGTTGGCACGGATTGAAAACCGCGATATTAGGAAAGTCGTAATATAATTCCATTTTTTAAAAAAATGCCATCTTCTGGTAAATTATCAAATAATCAAATTGTCAAATGAATTAATCCTTAATACAACGAACTGACAACCCTGATTCTTTGAACATTATATAATCGATGCCAACATCGCTGAAACCCAAATCGCGGTATATCGCCTGGCCCCATCTTCCTTCAGAAGAACTCCACCAATAGCTGATATCACCAATATTGTAGAATTTTCCCTCCGGGGAACGGGCTCCACCTGGCAGGCCTGAAAATCCACTTTCGTTGGTTGCGTACCCATTATCATTCCAGCCATTAGTACTTTTCAATTTATTACTAGCAGTTATTTGACCTCCTAAATAGTCATATAAATATACCCACTCTTTTTCAGATGGAATATGCCAACCTTTTGGAGCAAGACCTCTTGTATCATTAACAGCATACCAATTGTATAATTTACCATATATTTTTCCGTTATTAGGTTCGTTATTATAATAGCACCAAGCGGGTTGTTTATTCTCACCTGCTTTTTCCCATTCGACATGAGTTTTTACTTCAGGTATAAGGTCTCCATTGCGGAATTTATCCACGTTAAGGTTTTCGGTCATCCATACTTGTTTACCGATGGTAACTTCATTATATGATAATTTTTCATTAGATGTTGATTCTTCATTAGAAGATGAAGTTTTAACAGAAGTGCCTTCACCACAGGATGTTACCATCATTGCAGTAATCATAACTGCACATAAAATTAATCTTACTTTTTTCATTTTCATTTAAATTGTTCCCTACTCTATTAAAAAGGCTTTTCGGGTTTTGCCTGTTAAAATGTATTTTTTTTGTTATTGTTTTTTTACGAATGGATGTAATCATTTTCGTTCAGGTGATTGGTAGTCCTATTTTGCGCCAGCGGTTGGGATATTGGAGCTCGTAAGATGTTAGCATTAGTTTATACATGTATTAAATTGTAATGTAACCAATGTTTCAGATTGTTAAAGTAATTTGGCCCAGCTCTCTTAACAGCTCTCCCACTTGGGCTGTATGAATGTGAAATGAAATTTATATTATTCTGATTTCTTATTTGGTTTATGAAACCTTGAAAACCATTCGCTCCAAGTCGATTTTCTTGCCACTTTGTTCTGAAATCGATCCCGATTGTATTATTTCCCATAGTGTGAATAACTCTTTGAATTACGCCCTGTTGTATTAAATTAATAATGCCTTGATTATATGTTCGAGTAATTGTGATTTCATTATTTTCAAATAATGTTCTTGTTGTAAATAAAACTTGGTCAGAAAATTCGGCATGTATTTTTTGGTTTATGAAGTTATTGATTATTAATTCATTATTGCCTTGACATTGAATTTCGATAGAATCAATTAAGTCCATAAAACAAAATCTATATCTATACATATACTCTAATTTTAAATCTAAATTATTGAAGAATATATTAGGATTCAAATTATTTAATTCAGCAAAGGCTTTCCAAAAATAATTTGTACACCTTCCATAATAATAATCAGTATTGTCTCCATTAATGTTGTATGGATTAAACGAGCCCAAAATTAGTTTTTGGGCATTTTGTAAATTCTCATTTGTATTCCATTCATTTTCTAAAGCCATATGTCTTACTATCATATTCCTGTGTTTTTTTAACTAGTGTTAACTTGTTTATATATAAAAAAATCATAAGTCCTTCACAATTTTAAATGTATAAGTCTTAAAATGTCCGTTTTATCTTTTTCAAAAATAATAAAAAATCTAATTTTAGTCGCTATTTAATCGCTTAAACAAAAAATCTCTTGCTGAGTTTGGTTTTTTTATATTTTATATTTTTTATAATTTTATGGCTTTACAATTTCTTTAAAACCATCCCAATTAGCATAAATTAAAAATACATTGGCAAATAAGATGGCTGCTGCCATTGGAATATCAGTACCTGTTACCACTACATGAATTAGAAAAATATTGATGCTTATGGGTAACAAAATGATAGTTCCTAGTCGTACAAATTTACCGCTTACTAACATTAATCCTGCTACTAATTCAATAGCTTTTGCTACAGGGAAAATGTATTTTGAAGCCATAAATCCAGCCATTAATGTAGCCATATCACCAGTTGGCGCAGGTTGTTCTCCTAAATTAAAGAAGTAAGAAATAGAAGCAAATAACATCAGAGCTCCTAAAAGTACACGAACAATAATAGTTGCAATTTTCATAATTTAAATAGTTTTTTGGTTAGTTAATTCAAATATAGCGAAATATTTTACCTTTTGCTATCCCATTCTTTTTCAAAAAAATTGATATATTGAGCATATTGAGAATCTTTTTCAGCATATGTTCGAGTTATTTTTGCCCATTCATCAAATTTACCTTTATTTTTTACTAAAAAATATCCTTGAGCCATATTTAAAGCCATCTCCGATTTTTCAAAATTACTATCTGATAAACTAATTCCTTTTTTATACGTTTTTTCTGCCATATCTAATTTATTTAGTTTAGAATAGGCATATCCTAATTCTCTATAAAAAGAATAATTTTTAGAATCGTTTTTTAGAGCCTTTTCTAAAACAGGAATTGATTTATCATATTGTCCTAAATGATTATAGGCATAAGCAATTTCAAACTCTAAACCTTTGTAATGAGGATCTTTTTTATAAGCTTTGTTTAAATATAATAAGGCTTTTTCACAAGCGCCAACATGATTGAAATGATAACCTAATTTTTTTAAGTTTTCAACAGAATCTTCTGAAAATTCATAGCTACTTAACCAATTAGGTTCTTTACTTAGATTAAGTTCTTTAAGTTTATAATCACTTAAAACCGCCATTTTTACAATATTTGGGTTATCTAATCTCTTTTTTGTCATTTGATGCGCTGGCTGTGCATCACCAATATATTTTTTATTTTTATCAATATAAAAACTTCCTCCTAAATGAAATGTAATTCCAGCAGAGATATCCATATAAATAAAACCATAAGTATATATTGTGTCAGTTGATTTTTTGGGTAAAACAACCCAATTATTTACGGCATCATAAAAATTGGTTTCAAATTTAAGTTCGCTGTTTTCTTGAGCATTAGTATTATTGAATAATAGAACACTCAGACAAATGATAAATAGTTTTTTCATAAAAAAAATGTTAGTATATCAAATATATAAAAAACCATCGGTTTCCCGATGGCTAATTTCTTACTTTTTTAAAAATTTCTTATATCCCAAAAATCCTAAAAATCCAATCAAGGCAAATGGCCAAAGCACTACAATAAATGAAATAATATGTTCCAACATGAACCAACCTGTTTTTATACTGTCCCAAATTTGTAAACCAATATTTGGTCGGTAAGCGTTGATGCTTTTTTCATTAGCCACCATTACTTGTTTGATGCTTTCGTCCTGGTAGATGTTTAGCGTTAAAGTACTAAAATTTACTTGGTCTTGTAATGATAAATTCTGCAATTTTGAAGCGTCATTTTGTTCTTTTTTAGCATCTAAAGTTTCTTCGGCTTTTACAACTTGATTGAGTTTCTTTCCTTTCGAATCAATTGCATTTGCCAAACGTTTTTCAGATGAATTACTTCTCTTTTGTGCTAATTCATTAGATAACATTTGTAACGAAACATCATCTGCTTTAATGATGCGATAATCCAAAAAGTGAATTTGTTTCGCTATGGTTTTAATCACGGTATCCATTTTCGTATTCGGAACACGAATCGTGATGTTGTTATCCACTTTATATTTTGTAGTTACTAAAGTGCTATCCTGACTCACTTTGGTTCGGTCTTCGCTGTGAATGTTGCTTTGAAGATGGGTATACGTTACAAATCCACCAAATTTCGTTGTCGCATCTTCAATCGCATAAGTCGATTTGGCAACATTCTTGACTTTAAATTTTACATCAGCCGTTCGAACAAATTTCCGATTGCTGTTTTTGTTTTCAACGGCTGCGGAAGAAGAAACAACACTTGTGCTATCGGTTGCAACATTTTCTGAATAATCTGCTGATTCTTCTGCAACTCTTTCTTTACAAGACAAGACTAAGCCAAGAGCTAGCAAAGTCAATACGATTTTGGTGTTTTTGTTCATAAAAATTCATTTTTAAAGTTATTGATTAATTGTTTTTAATACATGTAGTTTTAGAATCAATACAAATGAATTTTTAATTGGGTTAGTTATTGAGGCAAGAATAAAAACCGTGCCAAATTTTAACATTTGAACCATTTTTCAACAACTATTTTTTTGTTGTACTTTTACGAAGTAAATTTTCCAATTTGAGAACAGTAATTACAAAAGATATTTCGCATTTTTCCGACTTTAAAAACCAACTTTTACATTGGGCGAACCAACACAGAGAAGTTGTGTTTTTAGATTCGAATCAGTATCATCAAAAGTATTCCAGTTGCGATGCCGTTTTGGCGGTGGATGCTTTTACTTCGATTAAAACCGATTACGAAAATGCGTTTCAAGATTTGTATCAGTACCAAAGTCAAACGAAAGATTGGTTGTTTGGTTACTTATCCTACGATTTAAAAAACGATACAGAAGCTTTACAATCCAACAATTTCGATGGATTAGATTTCCCAGATTTGTTTTTCTTTCAACCTAAAAAGTTGTTTTTGATTAAAGGAAATCAGATAGAAATTCAATATTTACGAATGTGTGATGACGAAATAGAATTAGATTTCGTAGAAATAACTCAGTGTTTAGTATTTAGTGTTCCGTCATCTGATGTTGAAATTCAGCAACGCATCTCAAAGGAAAATTACCTTTCCAAAGTTTCCAAAATGCTCGAACACATTCACCGTGGCGACATTTACGAAGCCAATTTCTGTATGGAATTTTATGCAGAAAAGGCTAAAATTGAACCTTTGGAAATCTATCAAAAACTGAATACGATTTCCGAACCACCTTTTGCTGTGTACTTCAAGAATAATTTTCAGTATTTGCTTTCCGCTTCACCTGAGCGTTATTTGCGAAAAGAAGGTTTAAAAGTCATTTCCCAACCTATAAAAGGAACGGCAAGAAGAAGTTTTGACTTGGAACAAGATGAACAATTAAAATCTGATTTAGCTCAAAACGAAAAAGAACGTTCAGAAAACATCATGATTGTCGATTTAGTCCGCAACGATTTATCGCATACCGCTACAAAAGGAAGCGTTCAAGTGGAAGAATTGTGTCAGATTTATACGTTTAAGCAAGTCCACCAAATGATTTCTACGATTGTTTCCGAAGTAGAAAATTCGACTTCACCCATCGAAATTCTAAGAACCACTTTTCCAATGGGAAGTATGACAGGAGCGCCAAAAATTTCGGCTATGCAAATTATTGAAGACTTGGAAGAAACCAAACGCGGTTTATACAGTGGAGCAGTAGGTTATTTCACACCAACTGGCGATTTCGATTTTAATGTCGTGATTCGAAGTATTTTATACAATTCCCAAAATCAGTATTTATCTTTTTCCGTAGGAAGTGCTGTAACTTCTCAAGCCATTCCAGAAATGGAGTATGAAGAATGTTTGTTGAAGGCAAAAGCGATGTTTGAAGTGCTGCAATCCAAATAATTCCTTATTTTTGGTCATGCTAATAAAATTTCAAAACCATATTACTACAAAATTTCCTCAACTAAAAGACAAGAAATTACTTTTAGCGGTAAGTGGTGGCATTGATAGTATGGTTTTGTTGGATTTGTTTTATAAGTTGAGGTTTGATATTTGCGTAGCACATTGCAATTTTCAACTGCGTGGAAAAGAGAGTGATGGAGATGAATTGTTAGTTAGAGAAACTTGCCAAGACAGATATATCCCTTATTTTATTGAAACGTTTCATACCACTGAATTTGCTAATGAAAAAAAACTTTCTATTCAATTAGCCGCTCGAAAGTTACGTTATCAATGGTTTCAGGAACTTTTGTTAGAAAATCAATTGGATTATTTGGTTACCGCGCATCATTTGGATGACAATGTCGAAACGTTTTTAATCAATTTTACTAGAGGAACCGGCTTAGATGGGTTAACGGGAATTCCAGCTCAAAATGAAAACATTATTCGTCCGTTGTTGCCGTTTTCAAGAAAAGAAATTGAAAATTATGCATTAGATAATAAAATTCAATGGCGAGAAGATTCTAGTAATGCATCGGATAAGTATTTCCGAAATAAACTGCGTCACGACATTGTTCCCATTTTAAAAGAATTGAATACCGGATTTTTAGATTCGTTTCAAAACACTTTACATCATTTGCAACAAGCTGAAAGTTTAGTTAATGACGCTTCTAAATTGGTTTATGAAAAAGTTGTAGAGGAGAAAGAGAGTCAATTAGAAATTCATTTGAAACCTTTGCTTGAATTCCAAAATTACAAAGCGTATTTGTATCAATGGCTTAAATCATATGGATTTTCGGCTTGGAATGATATTTATGATTTGGTGGAAGCACAATCAGGAAAACAGATTTTTTCAGAAACGCATTTTTTGTTGAAAGATCGAGAAAAATTAATCCTTTCAGTAAGAAAATCATCTAATGAAGAAGAAATTTATGTTATTAAGTCGTTAGATGATAAAGTTAATATTCCCTTAAAACTTAGGTTTTATAAAGCAGTTAACATTTTTGAAACGCATTCGAATTGTATATTTGTAGATGAAAGCAAACTCAAATTTCCATTAACCATCAGAAAATGGCAAGAAGGAGATTATTTTTATCCATCAGGAATGAGTGGAAAAAAGAAGTTGAGTAAGTATTTTAAAGATGAGAAATACTCGCTTTTAGATAAAGAAAATCAATGGTTGTTATGTTCGGAAGACCAAATTGTTTGGGTTGTTGGAAAACGAGCTGATGACCGATTTACAAGTAAAGAAACAACACAAAACATCATAAAAATAGTATTAGAAGAATGAAAAAATATTTTGCCTTAATCGCCTTAATTTTTGGAATTTTTGGAAACGCGCAAATTTTGAATCCAGTACAATGGAAAACAAAAGTTGTTCAAAAATCGGCTACCGAATTTGAATTGATTATGGATGCTACTATAGAAAATGAGTGGCACATGTTTTCGCAATATACTCCAGATGGTGGTTCGCTTCCCACGGTTTTTAATTACAAAAATCAGAAAGGAAATTATCAGTTAGTTGGAAAAACAACTGAAAGTAAATACAAAAAAGTATATAACGATATCTTTGAGGTTGATGAATACATGTTTGAAAACGCTGCACAATTCAAGCAAACGGTAAAGATTACCAATGCCAATCTAAAAGAAATTAAGGTCTATGTGGAATACCAAGCTTGTAAAGAACAATGTATCCAACAAGATGCTACTTTTACTTTTAAATTGCCTGCAATTAAGACAGAGGATGTAGCAAGTACAGTCGTAGAAACTGATTCGACGATTGTTGCTACTGATACATCAGCAGTTGTAACTGCAGTTACAGAAAAATCTACAAAAGAAGTTGTAGCAACTGCAGCTCCAAAAACAGAAGAAAAAGGATTATGGTCGATTTTCTTTTTAGCGTTTTTTGGTGGATTTGCGGCTTTACTTACGCCTTGCGTATTCCCAATGATTCCTATGACAGTGAGTTTCTTCACCAAACAAAGTAAAACCAAAGCAGAAGGAAAGAAAAACGCTATTTTATATGGTGTTTCAATTATATTGATTTACGTTATTTTAGGTTCATTAGTAACAGGTGTTTTTGGAGCGGATTCGTTAAATGCACTATCAACAAACGTTTGGTTTAACTTGATTTTCTTTGGATTATTAGTGTTTTTTGCAGCCTCATTTTTAGGAGCATTTGAAATCGTTTTACCAAATTCATGGGCCAATAAAGTAGACCAACAAGCCGATAGAGGAGGATTTGTAGGAATCCTTTTTATGGCATTGGCTTTAGCAATTGTTTCATTTTCTTGTACTGGACCAATCGTTGGAACATTATTAGTTGAAGCAGCGTCTAAAGGTGGTTTAGCGCCAATTATAGGAATGTTAGGATTCTCATCAGCTTTAGCATTACCTTTTATGTTATTTGCGATGTTCCCAGGTTGGATGAACTCGTTACCTAAATCAGGTGGATGGTTAAATACGGTTAAAGTTTCTCTAGGATTTTTAGAATTAGCTTTAGCATTCAAATTTTTATCGAATGCCGATTTAGTAGTGCAAGCACATTTATTAGAAAGAGAAGTTTTTATAGGAATATGGATTGCGATTTTTGGAACTTGGGCAGCGTATCTTTTTGGAAAATTAACGTTGCCACACGATAGTCCTATGACTCATTTATCTGTTGGAAGATTGTTTATGGCGATTTTCGTTACGATATTTACAATTTATCTAATTCCAGGATTATGGGGTGCTCCATTGAAAATTATTTCAGGATTTCCACCGCCAATGACCTATAGTGAAAGTCCTAACGGAATTGGAACTTCCGGAGGAACCACGCCAGCTGCAGTTGCACTTCCAGAACATGCTCACTCAGGTCCACATGGAATAATAGCTTTTCACGATTATGAAGACGGATTGGCTTACGCTAAGAAAGTAGGTAAACCAATTTTATTAGATTTCACGGGTCATGCTTGTGTGAATTGTAGAAAAATGGAAGATTTTGTTTGGTCTAAACCTGAAATCTTATCGATTTTGAAAGATCAAGTTGTTCTGGTATCGTTATATGTAGATGACAAACGCGAATTACCAAAAGAAGAGCAATACGTTTCAAAAGAAACAGGTAAAGAAATTGTAACGATTGGAAACAAATGGAGCGATTATCAAATTACTCATTATAAAAACAATGCACAACCTTATTACATTATTTTAGATAGCGATGGAAATGATATTACCCAGCAAATTGGATATACACCAGATGCTGAGGTATATAAAAAATGGTTAGAAGACGGAATATCAAAATTCAAAAAATAAATTAAATCCCGAGCAATCGGGATTTTTTATTTCAAAAACTTTTCTATATTTGCATCTATATAAGCCATTTAAAAAGTATAAGCCATGTTAGTAAAAGTATTCGGAAGCGCCGTTTTTGGCGTAGAGGCCACTACAATCACTGTAGAAGTAAACACAGAAAAAGGAATCGGTTATCATTTAGTTGGACTTCCTGATTCGGCCATAAAAGAAAGCAGTTTTCGAATTGCTGCTGCACTTAAAAACAATTCCTATCAATTTCCCGGTAAAAAAATCATTGTAAATATGGCGCCTGCTGATTTACGAAAAGAAGGTTCTGCTTACGATTTAACTATTGCAGTTGGAATTTTAGCGGCTTCTTCTCAAATTACCTCAAAAGAAATCGAAAATTATATCATCATGGGCGAATTATCGCTTGATGGTACTTTACAACCCATAAAAGGAGCATTATCTATCGCTATTAAAGCCAAAGAAGAAGGTTTTAAAGGAATTATGATTCCAATCCAAAATGTCAAAGAGGCCGCAATAGTAGAAAATATTGATGTTTATGGGATTTCAAATGTTACCGAAGTAATCGAATTTTTTGAAGGAAAAGGAAACTTAGAACCCACAAGAATTGATACAACTGAAGAATTTTCAAAAACTCTAAACTTTCCAGAACACGATTTTGCCGATGTTAAAGGCCAAGAAGGAATAAAACGATGCATGGAAATTGCGGCTGCTGGCGGTCATAACATTATTTTAATTGGTCCGCCAGGTTCTGGAAAAACGATGTTAGCCAAGCGATTACCAAGTATTTTGCCACCAATGACGATGCGAGAAGCTTTGGAAACTACTAAAATTCATTCTGTTGCTGGAAAGACAAAAGATGTAGGTTTGATGGCGCAGCGTCCTTTTAGAAGTCCACATCACACCGCGAGTTCAGTTTCCTTAGTTGGTGGAGGAAGTTATCCACAACCTGGAGAAATTTCCTTAGCTCACAACGGCGTTTTATTTTTAGACGAATTACCCGAATTTAAACGAGAAGTTTTAGAAGTAATGCGCCAACCTTTAGAAGATAGGGAAGTTACGATTTCTAGAGCGAAATTTACGATTACTTATCCATCTTCGTTTATGTTAGTGGCGAGTATGAATCCGAGCCCGGGAGGTTATTTTAATGACCCTAATGCACCTGTGAGTTCTACTCCTCAAGAAATGCAGCGCTATTTGAGCAAGATTTCGGGACCATTATTAGATCGAATTGATATCCATATTGAAGTAACACCTGTCCCGTTTGAAAAACTAACTGAAACTCGAAAAGCAGAAAGTAGTGTAGCAATTAGAGAGCGAGTTACAAAAGCCAGACAGATTCAATCGCAACGCTTTGAAAATTTTGAACATATTCATTATAATGCGCAAATGAGTAGCAAATTAATTCGTGAATTTTGTGTTTTAGATGAGGTTTCGTTACAATTACTAAAAACAGCGATGGAACGTTTGAATTTATCCGCTAGAGCGTATGATAGAATTTTAAAAGTATCTAGAACTATAGCTGATTTAGAGAATTCTGAGAATATTCAATCGCATCATATTGCAGAGGCAATTCAGTATCGTAGTTTGGATAGGGAAGGGTGGTTAGGATAAAAAAAAAGAATTCTTCTTTTTTTTTTAAGAAGAATTCTTTTTTTAAAATGAATCTTGTTTGGAACTAATATGTATCCATTTTTTATCACTATTTAATTTAAATGATCCAATAAATTCTTTATTCCATTGCGATGGGTGAATCAAGGATAGGAAATGAGTTCCATCATTTGATTGATATAAATGATACGTTTCACCAATTATGGGTTCGAAAGAATATTTGGAATTGTAGATAATTTCGTTCCATTCATATTCTTGCATTAACTTCTCATATTCGGCTTTAAGTTCATTGAATTTACTTTCAAATTCTTTGTTAACTTTTCTAATTCCTACACTTTTCCAATCCAAAATATTGTCTATTTTGATTACGGGTGCTCCAACATTAGTTGGATAGGCAAGCATACTAGCATTGTAACCTTCCTCTTCATTAAAAACAACATTATCTGGAATTTTATTTTTCATATTTTTATGATTGAATATTTACCAACTTTTTGTTTAATTAAATTAATTAAAAGTTAAATAAAATTACAAAAAATATTCAAATAAGTTACTTATAATGACTAAAATTGTTTTAAAAATAAATTATTGATGAAAAGCTACATTTCTTCGGCAAAAGTATCACTTAATCGAATATCACCAGACTTGAATCCTTTCATAAACCATTTCATACGTTGTTCAGATGAACCATGAGTAAATGAATCGGGAACAACATGACCTTGCATTTTACTTTGAATGGCATCATCACCAACAGCATGAGCGGCACTTAACGCTTCTTCAATATCACCTTCTTCTAAATATTTTTGGTTATAATGTGCCCACAATCCGCCATAGAAATCGGCTTGGAGTTCTAAACAAACGGATAATTTATTGGCTTCGGTTTCACTTTTGGTTTGTTGTAATTTTCTAACTTTTCCCGAAGTTCCTAAAATGGTTTGGACATGATGTCCCACTTCGTGAGCTATTACGTAAGCTATTGCAAAATCACCACCTTTAGCTCCAAAACGGGTTTTTAGCTCCTCAAAAAAAGCTAAATCCATATACACTTTATGATCGCCTGGACAATAAAATGGTCCTGAAGCAGAACTTGCCCCACCACAAGCAGTTTCAACGGAACCCGAAAATAATACCATTTTAGGTTGTTTGTAAGTTCCTAAATTATTTTCTTCAAATATTTTAGTCCAAGTATCTTCAGTATCAGCTAAAACGGTTGAAACGAATTCTCCCATTTCCTTTTCTTCAGGAGTAAGTTCTCTTTGTTCTACTTGTTCTGTTTGTTGTACACCTTGACTTTGTTGAATAGTATCAACAAATGGTGCTGCTTCAGGGAAAAACATTTTTACTAGAAAAAATATAATTGCTATGGTACCTCCACCAGCAATTACTTTTCCACTGCCAGACATTCCTCTTCTGTCTTCTACGTTGTCACTTTGACGTCTACCTTTCCATTTCACAATTTCAAATTTTGATTATAACCCAAATCGAATTCCTAAATATAAATCAGCTTGTTTTCCGTTATTAGCTAGTGCAGAAAAAACACTATTAGATCCCATGAAAAATCCACCCACTCTAAATCCAATTCCACTAGTAAACCCAGAAATTTCATTTGAGGCTAAAGGCACAAATGTTTCAAACCATTTAGTAGTGAATCTTGGAATTAATGTATAGGAATTTTGTGTAGTTATAAAATCATTTTTAGAATCATCATTTATTTTTTGATTCACACTTGCTGTAACAAACCATTTTTTTGCTAATCTAACATCTGCATAGGCATTGATAACAGTAGGAAGTTTTACTGAATAATCAGCTGTGCTTGAAGTTGATTGAAAATAATTAGCATTAGCAGGGTCATTAAGAATAGTTTCAATTTCCGATAAACTTTCAGCATTTTCAAATTGGTTTAAATCTAAACTTTCAAAATTTTCAACATTTAAAGAATAATTTTTATTAAGATTGTTATTCGATTTAAAGGTCATAGAACCAATGTTTTTAATTGATAATCCGGTATTTAATTTGTAACTATTTGTGTCATTTTCATCTTTTAAACGATAATTAATAGCTAAATCAGCAGCAAAACCATTAATTCCTTGAGAGAAGAATTCGTTATAATTTCCTTGATCATTATAATCATTCGCTAAAACACCAGCGTAAGCAATATTAACATTTGCCGAAGCATTTGTAAGTGATAGATTTCCCATATTATTGATTAAAGTACCACTGAAATTATTTGCAGAAAAATTTGCATAAGCACCTGGAAATAATAATCTTAAGTTTGTACCAATATTTAATTTATGTTTTGGTAAATCTATAATATTTCTTGCTAGAGTAAACCCAAGTTCTCCCCAAGTAGTAGCATTTAATCTTTGGTTTTCGTTAGATGAAATGATTGTTTGAGAAAAAATAGTACTCAAATTTCCGTTTTGTATAGCATCAGCTAATTGAGAGTTTACATTAATTACATTAGCCTTAATGTTGGCAACTGAATATATTCCGAACCCCCATTTATTATATTTAAATGCAAAAGAGGGTCCATATATTTGAGAATCAATTCTTAAATTTACTGCTTCATTACCTTCAAATATTTTGTCTTCAAGATTATTTCCTTTAATTAAGTCGTTAAAAGATAGTTTGTTATTTGAAATTCCGGCTGAAAAATTAAATATATTGGCTTCAAATTTTGAATTAATATTTGCTAATTCGGCTGGGTTATTTGTTGCATTCAATAAGCCTACTCTTTTAGATGTAGTAATACCACTAAAATGCTCCTGTGAAAATAAAGAAGTTGATAATAGAATAGTTAATGTAATTAGTTGTATTCTTTTCATGTTTAGATATATTTATTAATAATAGTTTGTAATTCAATTAATTTAAATGGCTTAGAAATAAAGTCATCCATACCATTTTCAATGCATTTTTCTTTTTCTCCAATCATAATACCCGCAGTTAATGCAATGATTGGTAAATTTTTAAATTTATCATTATTTCTGATTTCAATTGTTGTTTCATACCCATTTTTTATAGGCATTTGAATATCCATTAAAATTAAATTTACATTTTGATTTTCTAATATTTCTAATGCCATTTTTCCATTATAAGCTTCTAAAATTGTACTTTTAGGCAAAATGGAATGAATCATTTTTGTACAAAGTAACATATTTATTTTATTGTCTTCAACAATTAAAATTTTAAATTTTTTACTTAGTTTATTAGATTTATTATTTTTTTTCTCGTCAACATAACCCGAAATTTGTTCTTTAGTGGCAAGACTATTAGCAGTTTCAAAATTAATAGTAAAATTAAAATTACTACCTTCCCCCACAACACTTTTTACATTTATTTTACTATTTAGTTTTTCTAAAATTTGATTTGATATTGATAAACCTAAACCTGTACCACCAAATTTTTTACTTGTGGATACATCTTCTTGAACAAATGATTGGAATATTTTGTTTAAATTATGATTTTGAATTCCAATACCTGTATCAATTACTGAGAAACGAATGGGGACAAATTGGTTTTTATTTTTTTTGACAATTTCAATTTGAAGGAGGACTTCTCCAAAGTTTGTAAATTTTACGGCATTACCAATTAAATTCACTAATACTTGTTTTAGTCTTACACTATCTGTAATAACATATTTTGGAATATTTGGATCAATCATTAAATTTAGATCAATTTTTTTATTAAGAGCATGACTTTTAAATAAGTCTATTACTTGTTCTGCTAATGATCTTAAATTAACAGGTTCAAAAGATAATTCAAACTTTCCAGATTCAATTTTTGAAAAATCTAGTATATCATTAATTATGTCTAAAAGTAAATTAGCAGATTGGTTGATGTTACTCATGTAAACTTGTTGATCTGAATCAAGTTTTGTTTTTAGTAATAAATCAGTAAATCCAATTATTCCATTTAAAGGTGTTCTTATTTCATGACTCATGTTGGCTAAAAAATCTGATTTTGCCTGATTAGCAAGCTCTGCAAATTCTTTTGCTTTTATTGCAGCATCTCTTTCTTTTTGTGCTGTAATATCTCGGGCAACTCCTCTTATTTTAATTACTTCACCTGCTTCGTTTATTACAGGTTCACCAGATCCTAAAAGCCATTTTTTTCTATTTCCAGATAGTGTGAAAGGATGTTCTACTTCGTATGATATTTTTTCTTTAATTGTTCTATCTGCAAGCTGGTCTAAGTGATTTATATCTTCAATAGTTAATCGGCTTCTATATGATTCGGCTAAATTTTCTTTTGCACTTTTATCAATTTCAAAAATGTTGTAAAGTTCATCTGACCAATATAATTTGTTGCTGATTAAATCAAATTCCCAACTCCCAATTTTAGCCATTTTTTGGGATTCATTTAATAATTTTTCACTAAGTATTAATTTTTCTTGGGTGTTTTTAATTCCTGAAATATCCCTTGCTATTGCAAATACTATTTTTGTTTCTAAATTGATAGTTGAAATCCATTGTAACCAAATTTTGGACCCATCTTTTCGTAAGTAACGATTGCTAAAATTGATAGTATTAATTCCTTCGCTGAGATTATTTATCTCATTTAAGGTTTTTTCTATATCATCTGAATAGACATAATTGATGAATTTTTTAGTGATTAATTCTGATTCAGTATATCCTAATATATTAGTGAAAGCGGGATTGATTTTTAAAAAATAACCATCTAAATTGGCTATGCATATTAAATCAGTAGTTTCATTAAAAAAATAGTCAAAATTCTCTTGTAAAGTATCTTTACTTTTGTAGTAGTCTAATTCCGTCTCAAGTTGTTTGATTTTTTGATTAGAAGTAATATGTGAAAGTAGAGTTTTCTTCATTACATCGGAATTATTTGCAATAAATGTAGTGAAAAAACTTTAAAAAAACATGAATCATGTTAAATTATTGAATTCCAAATAACGTTGTTTGGGGTTTTTGCTATAAATGTCAAGTTTTCTTTGGAAACAGGATGGGTTAAAATTAACTTACGTGCATGCAGATGAATCCCTCCATCAGTATTACTTCGGTCAAAACCATATTTTAAATCACCTTTTATAGGACAACCTATTGCTTGTAGTTGCGCTCTAATTTGATGGTGTCTTCCTGTGTGTAAATCAATTTCTAAAACAAAATAATTATCTAATTTCTTGATGATTTGATAACTTAAACTTGCTTTTTTACTTTCTGGAACCTCTTTCAAATACGCTTTTGAAGTATTGTTTTTCGTATTTCGTTTTAAGAAATGAACTAAAGTATCTTTTTCTTTTGGAGGACAATTTTTCACAACTGCCCAATAGGTTTTTTGAGTTTCTCTGTTTTTGAACGTTTCATTTAAACGAGTAAGGGCTTTTGAAGTTTTCGCAAAAACAACAATTCCAGTGGTTGGACGATCTAAACGATGTACAACACCTAAAAAAACATCTCCAGGTTTGTTGTATTTTTCTTTGATGTATTCTTTTACTACATCCGAAAGTGGTTTATCTCCGGTTTTATCACCTTGAACAATATCGCCTACACGTTTATTAATTACAATTATATGATTGTCTTCATGCAGAATTTGAAGATTGTTTTTGGTTGAAATTTCTTTAGTAGACACAATTAATATTGCTCATTAATATTAGGAAAATCTTGACTTTTAACATCGGTAACATATTGTCCAATGGCTCTTGTCATTTGATCATATAAATCTAAATAACGACGCAAGAATCTTGGACTAAATTCGTTATTCATACCCAACATATCGTGAATTACCAATACTTGTCCGTCAACACCACTACCAGCTCCAATTCCTATTACTGGAATAGAGATACTTTTAGCTACTTTTTCAGCTAAAGCAGCAGGAATTTTTTCTAAAACTAAGGCAAAACAACCTAATTTTTCAAGCATTTTTGCATCTTCTAATAATTTTTCGGCTTCAGCATCTTCTTTTGCTCTTACGGTATATGTTCCAAATTTATAAATAGATTGAGGAGTTAATCCTAAATGTCCCATAACAGGAATCCCGGCATTTAATATTTTTTTAATCGAATCTTTAATTTCGCTTCCACCTTCTAATTTTACAGCATGTCCGCCACTTTCTTTCATTATTCTGATAGAAGAACGCAAAGCTTCTTTAGAATCCGATTGATAGCTTCCAAAAGGTAAATCGACAACAACCAAGGCTCTTTCACAAGCTCTAACTACACTTGAAGCATGATAAATCATTTGGTCTAATGTAATTGGGAGAGTTGTTTCATGTCCTGCAATTACATTACTAGCTGAATCTCCCACCAATATAACATCAACTCCAGCTGAATCAACAATTTTTGCCATTGTAAAATCATATGAAGTAAGCATGGAGATTTTTTCTCCATTTTCTTTCATATCTATTAAGGTTCTTGTTGTTATTCTTTTATAATCTTTCTTTGCTACTGACATGTTTTATCGTATTTGAATCACAAAGGTAGTAAATGTTATTTTCTTTTTTAAAAAGCTTAAAAATATTTATCAAATATTAAATTAATGTTAAATAATGTTTTAATTTAGTGCCGTTTTAAAAATTAAAAAATGATCCCAATATTACTCTTAGTTGCAATTCTTGGCTATTTGTCAGTTATTTTAGAATCTCCTATTCGAATAAACAAAACTATTACAGCATTACTTACCGGAACAGTTTGTTGGGTTGTTATTGCTATTTACAGCCATGACGATCAACATTTAGTTACTGAAAAATTAATGGAATATTTTGGTGAGATTTCTGGTTTGTTGATTTTTCTTATGGGAGCCATGACTATAGTAGAATTAGTGGATCTTCACAAAGGATTTACTGTTATAACAAGTAGAATTAGAACAACATCTGTTTTTAAATTGTTATGGATAGTTGCATTTATTACCTTCTTTTTGTCTTCATTGCTTGACAATTTAGCCACTGCAATTATTATGGTTACTTTGTTAAGAAAATTAATGCCAAAAGGTGAGATAAGAATGATTTTATCAGGTATTGTTGTAATAGCAGCTAATGCTGGGGGAGCTTTTAGTCCAATTGGAGATGTAACAACAACTTTATTATGGATAGGTGGACAAGTAAGTGCTTTTGGAATAGTTAAAATCTTAATCTTACCTTCAATCATGGTTTTATTAGTTCCTGTTATTATTGCAGGTTTTAGAATGAAAGGTTTTGCAGTCCTTAGAGCACAAGTATCCATGGCGCAGGTAAGACAAGAAGAAAAAATGCGAGGTAGTATGAGTGTTTTTATTGCAGGTGTTTTAGGTTTAGTAATGGTGCCAGTAATAAAAGCCATAACTGGATTACCTCCTTTTATAGGAGTTTTAATTTCGCTATCTATGGTGTCTTTAGTTTCAATTGTTTACCATAGAAATAAGTCTCAGGAAGAAAAAGACAAGTTTTCAGTAGCTTATGCATTAACTAAGGTAGATATTAGTTCGATTCTTTATTTTATGGGAATATTATTAATGGTTTTTGCTTTACAAGAAGTTGGAATTTTAAAAGAAATGGCTAATTTCCTAATCACAAACTTACCTAATACAGATTCAATGATTGTTGCTATTGGTGTTTTATCATCAATTGTAGATAACGGAAGTTTGGTTGCTGCTACTCAAGGGATGTTCTCCTTAACAGATTATCCAATGGACCATTCACTGTGGGAATTTATTGCTTTATGTGCAGGAACTGGAGGTAGTATGTTAGTAATTGGTTCTGCGGCTGGAATAGCCGTTATGGAGAAAGAAAAAATTACTTTTATGTGGTACCTCAAGAAAATTACTCCATTAGCAGTTATAGGTTATATAGCTGGAATTGTAACCTATTTAATACAGGTAATGATAATACACTAATTATTATATTATGAATATTAACTACATATTAGCACTTTTAATATTTTTTAATATATCATTTGCTCAGGAAGCTAACCCTAAGAAAACTGTTGATGACTTTTTTATTGCCTTTCATGCTAAAGATACTACTGCTTTAAAACAATTGTGTCATAATGATATTGTTATGAAAACAATTGCTAATACAAAGGAAGGAAATAAATTAGTTGAGGAAAAGTTTAATGATTTTTTAAATTCAATAGCCAATATTCCTAGTAACGTAAAAGTTTTTGAAAAGTTGATTGATTATAAAATTGAAATTGACGGTAACTTAGCGCATGTATGGACACCTTATGAATTTTATGTTAATGATAATCTAAGTCACATTGGTGCCAATGCTTTTACCTTGTATAACGACAATGGAAAATGGCAAATTATTCATTTAATTGATACGAGAAGAAAGAAATAATTTGTCGAGATAATAAGCCATCAAAGTTCCCACTACATAACAAAGTAAATCAATCCAAAGAAAACCTTCACCTAAAATGTAATGTCCTAAAGTAGTTTTCCGAATGGCAATTAACCAATCAATTTGAACCAATTGTAAGATTTCGATACCAAAGCAAAAAAGTAAACTCAATAGGAGTGAGGTTGATTTTTTCGAATCCATAATTAAAAATCGAAACCCAAAATAAATCAAAACAGCATACAAAATATCTCCAATAAACAATGGAATGCCCGATATTTTCCTTGAAAGTATTCCAAGAATTAAAATTAATAAGATTGAAATAAAATAGTTTAGTCGTTCGTTTTTCATTAACAATCCGCTAATCCAACTGCAACTGCTAAACCACCTTCTGAAGTTTCTTTGTATTTGGTATTCATGTCTTTAGCTGTTTCCCACATGGTATTGATTACTTTGTCTAAAGGTACTTTTGCATTTAAAGCATCGGTTTCTAAGGCTAATTCGGCTGCATTTATGGCTTTAATTGCACCCATAGTATTTCTTTCAATACACGGAATTTGCACCAAACCACCAATCGGGTCACAAGTTAATCCTAAGTGATGTTCCATTACAATTTCGGCTGCCATCGTAACTTGAGCTGGAGTTCCGCCCATCAATTCACACAAAGCTGCTGCTGCCATAGCACTCGAAACTCCAATTTCCGCCTGACAACCACCCATAGCTGCTGAAATAGTAGCTCCTTTTTTAAAGATAGAGCCAATTTCGCCCGCTACCATTAAAAATTGTTTGATTTCTTTTTCACCCGCTTCGTGATTTTCGATTACCAAATAATACATCAAAACGGCTGGAATTACTCCCGCACTTCCGTTGGTAGGAGCGGTAACTACTCGACCTAACGAAGCATTTACTTCATTTACTGCCAATGCAAAACAACTTACCCATTTTAAAATCTGACGGAATTTAACTTCAGTTTGTCTGATGATTTGCAACCAAGAATATGGGTCTTCATAAGGTAAAACACCAATTAAATTTTTGTGCATGTCATACGCTCTTCTTCGTACATTTAAACCACCAGGAAGAATTCCTTCAGAATGACAACCAATGTACATACATTCTAGCATCGTGTCCCAAATGCGGAGCAATTCGTTGTGAATTTCTTCTTCGCTACGCATGGTTTTTTCGTTTTCGTAAACAATTTCCGAAATCTTCTTGTTTTCTGAAGCACAATAAGCTAAAAGTTCATCTGCTTTTTCAATTGGAAACGGAAAAGTATGTAAAATTTCTTCTTTGTGATGGTCTTCTTTTTCTTTTACCACAAATCCACCACCAATAGAATAATAGGTTTCTGAATACGTTTCGGTATCGGTTTTGGCTGTAAAAGTTAATCCGTTGGCATGAAAAGGTAAAAAGTTTCTGTTGAAAACAATATCCGTTTCAAAACAAAACGGAATGATAATTTCATTTGCTAAGAAAATTTCTTTCTTGTTTTTGATAGCCGAAATAATCACATCAATGCTTTCCACAGGAATATATTCTGGGTCAGCACCACTTAAACCTAACATAACGGCTAAATCTGTTGCATGCCCTTTTCCAGTTAATGATAAGGAACCATATAAATCTACTTTGACACCAATTATGTTATCAATTAGATTGCGATTGCGCAATTCTTTTAAAAATTGTTCGGCAGCACGCCATGGTCCAAGAGTGTGAGAACTCGAAGGTCCAACACCAATCTTTAACATATCAAAAACAGAAATACATTCCATAAATAGTTCTTTATTATAGCAAAGATAGTTTTTAAAATTGAAATTATGCAACACGTAAAACAGTTCAATTGTTACAAATCTTTTGAATTAATAACATAAAATTGGGATTTGGTTTCCTTCTTTTTTAGTTCTTTTGCAAAAAAAAAGTAATGCCAATAAATAAGTATTTTTTAACTGCTCTTATTGCCTTTGTTATTTGGGGATTTTTCAGTTTGGCTTTGAAGCCTTTAACAGATTATGCTTCACTAGATATTTTATTCTTTCGAGTTTTTATTGCTACGGCTTTCTTATTGGGAATTAATTTATTTTTTAGAAAATCAGTTGTTGTTGAAGCGAAAAAAACGTTTAAAGAACTTTCCAAGAAAAAGCAAAAATCAGCTGTAATCATGACGATTGTTGGCGGACTTTTGCTTGTATTAAATTGGTTTTTATTCATTTATGCGGTGAATCATGTGAGTTTGCAATCGGCATCTTTCGCGTATATTATTTGTCCCATTCTAACTACAGTTTTAGCTTTTATATTATTAAAAGAAAGAATAGATGTTTGGCAATGGATAGCAGTAGGATTATGCGTAATTAGTTGTTTGATATTATCTTATGGGAATTTCAAAGATTTAATTTATAGTGTGATAATTGCTTTAAGTTTCGGATTTTATTTGGTTTCTCAAAGAAAGAATAGCGATTTTGATAAATTCTTGATATTGACCGTTCAAATGGTAATTTCTTCAGCTATTTTATTACCGTTTTATCCCAGTTATGGTGGAGCAGTTCCAACCGAATTTTTGTTTTATTCGCTACTTTTAATCATTGTAATTGTCTTCACGATTATTCCTTTATTCCTGAATTTGTATGCATTGAAAGGATTAAATTCTTCTACTGTTGGGATTTTAATGTACACCAACCCATTGATTCATTTCTTTTTAGCAATTTTCTATTTCAAAGAATCGGTTTCGGTTGCCCAAATTGTTTCTTATTCCTTGATTTTGATTTCTATCGTGGTTTTTAATGTCGCTAATTTTAAAAATCTTAGGCAGAATAGACTCAAATAATCATAATAAAACGACATTTTGTCAGTTTTCAAAACCTGACAAAAGCTGTTTTCTGTCAATTTTCCTTATTTTTCGTAATGGCACAATCATTGAAATAAGTACATCGAGTTTAAAATTGAAATTTAAAATTTAACTATTATAAAAATGAGTAAAATTATTGGAATCGACTTAGGAACAACCAACTCATGTGTG
>NZ_CALBSN010000109.1 GCF_937967675.1 uncultured Flavobacterium sp.
TCGTATTTGTTTCTACTTCCTCTTGGAATCTCAATCAATACATCAAATGTAGTAATTTTATCTGCTGTCATTTTTCTTATATTTTAAAGCGGGTGCAAAGTTACCACTATAAAACATGAGAAACAAAAGAGTTTTGCAAAAAAAATATAGGTTTAAAAATAAAATCCAAAAGAAGCTTTTACGGTAAATTTATTAGCATCTGGAATGTCTAAGTAACTTCCGCGCCAAGCAAAATCGATTCGTAATACTTTAAAAATGTTGCCAATTCCAGCGTGGTATTCCCAATAAATATCTTCTGGAGCACGATACACTAAACCTGAAGCATTTATGAATCTATTTTCATCTGAAACTGTTCCGTAAACTCCTTTAATTCCAACAATCTCTCTCCAATTCAATTTACTTAACAACGGAACTCTTGAAAATAATCTTCCATTAAAATGATGTTCAAAATGCAACGAAGCATATTGATCCGCCACAAAATCATAGTAATTAAGTAAATTGTATGTATTATCGATAATAAAATACGATTGATTTCCTGGAATTACCCCCATTAAACCTAAAGGAACTTGACCAAATGTTTTACCTAATTCGAGAGTAGTAAACAATCTTCCAAAGCCACCAACTAGAACTGGTTGACGATAGTAAAATTGTAGTTTTTGATAATCAAAATCGCTATTTAAAACCCCTTTTAACCCTTGACTATAACTTAAGAAAATTCTAGCATAATTATTATCTACTTCTAAACGCTCCACACCATAACCAACGGTTCTTCTACCTGGAGTGTATTCTGCAACCAAATTAATTTCTGATTGTTTGATTTCGCTCTTAGTAGTTGTTTGAGTATTATCGGTATAATAATCTAAACTAAATTGATTAGAAGCTGACTTTAAAGTTCGGTATGACAAATTCGTTTGGAACGTTAAATTCTTTACGGGTTCAATTTCAAAACCAAGCGTTGATAAGTTAACAGACGTTAATTTATTGTTGGTTCCGCTTGAAAAGAAAGACGAAGACGCAAAACTTCTTCCCAAAACATCATTAGAGGTTGTTAAACTTACTCCTATTTGTTCTACATCTCTACGGTTTCCGGCAGAAAGAATAATTCGATTTTTCTTGTCTACCATCCATTTCCCAGAAATTCCGTATTTGAATTTATTATCTTTAAATCCGTATGCAGTATAGCCCTGAATTCTCCAAGTATCATTTGAACCAAAATAAGTTCTCCCTCCTACTCTTAACCGTTGTCCTTCAACATCATTATATCCAAAAGTTGAAAATATAGGACCAAAATCCATTTTTAATTTTGGAATTTCGATGTAGCCACTTCCAAGAATTGAAGCTAAATTGTAAATCCTTTTGAAACGCGGTACTTCTTTTAAAGTATCGAGCATTTTATAGATGCCGGCTTCGTTTTTATTTAAAGCTTCAAATCTATTTTCTTCCCAATACTCATCGGGTTTATTGAATACTGAGTTATCATAGAAATTGACCTCTTCTTTATAGAACTTATCTTCTTTTTTAATATTGAATTTATGATTTCGGGCAAGAGTAGTTCTTTTTCCATAAACTCCTTTTGATTCTTCTTTCTTCGAAAAACTAAAATCGGACATCATGTAATCTCGTTTCAACAAGAAAACAGAATCGTTCATTACTTCATACTCTTGCTCAATATAAATTTCTTTTACCCAGTTGATATTTGCACTTTTACTAGCTTCTAAATTAATTTTTTTAATAGCAAAAGTGGTATCGTTTACCCAAAAATCACCTTTAAAAGTCAATTCATTTTTACGTCTTGGATAATACACAATATTGTAACACCATTTATTATCAATAAACATACTATCATTTAAAACGTAATTGTATACATTGATTCCCGTTCTTGATAATGGACTCACAAAATCTTTATCGAAAAATTTTAAGTAATTATCATAGATATCAAAATCAGCATACAAATCTTTGATAAAAGTATTAACTCCATCACCATTCCCTAATCCTGAATTTTTATTGGCTTTTGTGATTTCCTTATATTTTTTCTTAAGATTATCACCATAAACCTCACTTAAAGTTTCATTAATAAAAATAGGCAAATACGTTTTTCCAGAAATACTAGAAGTATCAATTTGATCAAAAACAAATTCCATTCCTTTAAAAACTTTACTATTCATAAAGGCAGAATCAATGGTATTCAAATCAAATTCTACTTTTTCATATTTATCATATTCGTATTGCTTAAACATTTTAAGACCGTTTTTACGTCGACGTTCCCAAATTTTTCGCAATATATCAATAGCTGGATTGTTTTTTTTAGAAGTTTTTCCTGTGTAAATGACCACTTCTTTAAGTTCCGTTCCTGACTTTAACTCTATTTTCAACCCCGAATTCAAACCCGGCTTTAATGCAATTTCTTTCTTTTCAAATCCCACATAAGAAACTACTAAAGTGGAATAATTTTCTTTAGATTCAAAATAAAAATTCCCATTCTCATCTGTGATAACACCTTCTTTTGAATTTTTAAATATAACATTTGCAAATGCAACCGGATCTCCAAATTCATCCACAACTTTTCCGCCCACTTTGGTTTGACCCAAAAGTATGGAACTAAAAAAGAAAAAAAACACAACAATTTTTGTCTTCATAGGGAAAAAAAAACTTCACCAGTTAGTTACTGATGAAGTTCCAAATATAATAAGTTAATCGTTATTTATAAGTAACTTTTTTTACTGCCTTGATTACATCTTCAAAATTAGGCAACCATTCTTTTAATAAAGTTGGTGAGTATGGCGCAGGTGCATCTGCTGTTGTAATTCTTTGAACTGGTGCATCTAAATAATCAAATGCTCTCTCTTGAACCATATAAGTAATCTCAGAAGCAACTGATGCAAATGGCCATGCCTCTTCTAAAACTACTAATCTATTTGTTTTCTTAACCGAATTGATAATCGCATCATAATCCATAGGACGAACAGTTCTCAAATCGATAATTTCACAAGAAATTCCTTCTTTAGCTAATTCTTCAGCCGCAGCAAGAGCCTCTTTGATAATTTTACCAAAAGAAACAATTGTTACATCAGAACCTTCTCTTTTAACATCAGCAACACCTAATGGAATTGTGTATTCTCCATCTGGCACTTCGCCTTTATCACCATACATTTGTTCTGATTCCATGAAAATTACTGGGTCATTATCACGAATAGCTGCTTTTAATAAACCTTTAGCATCATACGGAGTTGAAGGCACAACCACTTTCAAACCTGGCGTATTAGCAAACCAATTTTCAAAAGCTTGTGAGTGGGTAGCTCCTAACTGACCTGCAGAAGCTGTTGGACCTCTAAATACCATTGGCATTGGGAATTGTCCACCCGACATTTGACGCATTTTTGCTGCGTTATTGATAATTTGATCAATTCCTACTAATGAAAAGTTGAATGTCATGAACTCTACAATTGGACGATTTCCATTCATAGCTGAACCTACAGCGATTCCTGCAAATCCTAATTCAGCAATAGGAGCATCAATTACACGTTTTGGTCCAAATTCATCAAGCATTCCTTTTGAAGCTTTGTAAGCTCCATTATATTCCGCAACTTCTTCCCCAATTAAATAAATCGATTCATCGCGACGCATTTCTTCGCTCATCGCCTCACATACTGCTTCTCTAAATTGTATCGTTCTCATGAAAGTAATTTCTTTGAATTATGATTGGCAAAAGTAAGAAAAATTAAATTATTCTAATTCCTAATTAAAAAAAATGGTTGTACTTTCTACTAAAACGTTTTAGAGTTAAAAAAATTTAATCATTGATTAAAAATCAAACCATTAATTAAACTATTTTTAAAAAAATCATAATTTATATAAGAATAACATATTTATTATGCATGCATAGTTTTATTTTAGAAATTATTTTGTATTTTTGGGACTGAAATATTCACTAACAAAATATATAAATAATGAAAATATTAGTTTGCATCAGTCACGTACCTGATACTACTTCAAAGATTAATTTTGTCAATGGTGACAGTGAATTTGACACAAATGGTGTTCAATTTGTGATTAATCCTAATGATGAATTTGGTTTAACAAGAGCCATTTGGTTCAAAGAGCAACAAGGAGCAAATGTTACAGTTGTAAACGTTGGTGGTGCTGACGCTGAAGCAACTTTAAGAAAAGCATTAGCAATTGGAGCTGACGAAGCAATTCGTATTAATGCGAATCCAACTGACGGAATGTTTGTTGCAAAACAATTAGCAGAAGTAGTAAAAAACGGAGGTTACGATTTAATTATCGCAGGAAAAGAATCATTAGATTATAATGGAGGAATGGTTCCTGGAATGATGGCAGCTATGTTAGGTTACAATTTCGTGAACGCTTGTGTTGGAATTGATGTAAATGGAAACGAAGCTAAAGTAACAAGAGAAATCGACGGTGGAAAAGAAATCGTTTCTGCAAGTTTACCATTGATTATTGGTGGTCAAAAAGGTGTAGTAGAAGAAAAAGATTTACGTATTCCAAACATGAGAGGCATCATGATGGCAAGAACTAAAGCCTTAACTTTAGTAGAACCAACAGGAGACGCTTCTGCAACTAAAGCAGTTAAATTTGAAAAACCAGCTGCAAAATCAGCAGTTAAATTAGTAAGTGCTGATAATTTGGATGAATTAATTAACTTATTACATAACGAAGCAAAAGTAATTTAAGATTTTTGAACACAGATTTATGATTACAGAAAACTTCATAAATCAAAAATCAAAAATCAAAAATCGTTAATCTTAAATCATAAAAATCATGTCGATATTAATATATGCTGAATCAGCAGAAGGAAAAATCAAAAAAGTAGCATTCGAAT
>NZ_CALBSN010000110.1 GCF_937967675.1 uncultured Flavobacterium sp.
GTAATTTGTTGGTAACGAGGTTCCACATTTCTATATTTTGGAAACAACCAAATTTGAAATAATTTTGTATGATGATTGTGATTTGGATTAAACTCGCTGTGTTGAATTCCCGTTCCAGCACTCATTACTTGAATGTCTCCGCTTTTAATAGTTGTGCCATTTCCCATACTGTCTTTATGCGCCAAATCACCTTCTAATGGAATCGTGATAATTTCCATATTATCGTGTGGATGTGTTCCAAAACCCATTCCAGCTGCAATGGTATCATCATTCAAAACGCGAAGCATTCCAAATTGTACTTTTTCTGGGTCATACCAATTTGCAAAGCTAAAACTGTGATAGGCATTTAACCAACCATGATTGGCGTGACCTCTTTCATTTGCTTTATGTACTATCGTTTTCATATTCTATAAATTTAGTAATTATTAGGATACAAATTTACAATCATGAATAGGGAAGAGCGCTTAACCTAGATTAAGAAATTATCGTATTGCTGAACGATGCGCTACATCTAAAATTTCATAAATAATTTTTAAGTGATACTTTACAGTGTTCTCAGAGATAAACAACTTATTTGCAATTTCTTTGTTAGTTAATCCTGAGCGAATATAGGAGATGATTTCTTTTTGGCGTTCTGTTAAATTATAGTTGGAAACATCTAAAGTTGCGTTTCCTTTTTCGTCTAATGCTTGAGTTAAACGTTCAATTTCATTGTGAATTCTTATGTTCTCTTTTTCTACTAAAATTCTTTTTGCCCTATTTGATTGGTATAACCTAACGGAAAAATACAATAAAAGGAGTAAAGATACAATGACACCATACAATATGTAATCTATATATTTTTCGTTTTCTTCTTTTAGCTGTCTATTCTCGTCTTCTAATTTTTTTTCAGCTAGTTCTAACTTTCCATTGGCATCGGTTGCATTATAATATTTTACAATGGAATCATATTTTTTTTGGGTAAAAAAAGCATTTTTATAATCCTCATTTTCTTGTAATATGTTTCGCATTACCTGGTATAAATACATTTCATATTTTACCTTATTGTATTTTTTGGCTAATAATAAGCCTTCTTTAAAAGTAGTATCACGCTTTTCAAAAAGGTTCATTTTATTATAGAGTTCCATTTTTTTACCATAAATATTAGGTAAATTCTCTGGTGAATTTGCTCTAACTAAAGCATCAGCTTCATTTAATAGTTGTTCAGATTTTACATAATCTTTGTTTAACATCTTGATATACCCATCTTGCATAATAATCCAAGATTGTGTGGGAATGGATAAATGTTTAAAGTTTAACTTTCTAAGTTTTACTATTAAAGCTTCAGCTTTTGGAAAATCTTGTGTGTCAAAATATACAAAGCATTTTTCTGCATCGATATTGTTTTTAACCTCTTCTTTGCAGTCACTTTGTAATCCTTCTGCTAAAGCTAAATCTAGTTTATGTAATGTTTTTGTGTAGTTAAATAAACGTTTATAGGTGAAAGACTCTAATAAGTAAGCATAATACTTGTCGTAATGACTTGCATCTGGATTGTTGATAATGTCATTTAACAGAGCAATAGATTTTTCATATTGCAAATTATCATTTAATGTTTTGATTTGATTTTCTAATTTTTTGAGTTTTTCAGATTGCCCAAAAGATTGAGTAAATACAAATAATACAAAAAGCAAAATAGGGAAATGCTTTTTAAGCATACTTAAAATTTTTACAAAGATAAGAAACACCTCATTAAAACTAAAAATAAGTTTTGTTTTTAAAGTGTTGATTTTTAATATTTTAATTAAAACTACCCGCCGGGTAGTACATAAAACTACCCGTTAACTACCCGCCCAAAATTAGATTTTAATACAAGCCTTGCTCAACTTTGTAGCAAACAAAATACAAATGAAAATTTTAGAGCGTATTAAGAACTATCTCCGTCTTTTCTCCATAAAAAGAAATGAAGTGATTTATACCTGTATTCAAAATAATATTCCTTTAACCGATGAAAATATTAAGGAAGTATCGCTAGTATTTAAACAAAAAGAAAGCGAAGAATTGTTAAAAAATTTTAATAAAGAAAACAAGACTAAGTAAAAAACGAATTGATTTGAGATTTCAACTAATCTAATCTAAAAATTACCCAAAATAGTAATTTACTGACTATACAGCAATAACCTTGAAAAACATAAAAAAATATCGTTTAGAAATTCTATTATTTATTTTATACTCAGGTATAATTTATACCATTTTATCTTTTTTTATTAACTAATTATGAATCAAATGAAAATTAAAAAATTACTCATTGCTGCTTTTTTACTGGTAGCTTTTCAAACACAAGCACAAGAAGCAGTGGTCACCTCTGGAGGTAACGCTTCTGGAATAAACGGAAACGTTAGCTACACAGTAGGACAAGTGCTTTACACAAGCAACACTGGAACAACCGGTTCAGTAGCGCAAGGTGTGCAACAACCTTTTGAAATTCAAACCGTTTTAGGTGCAGAGAATTTCAACATTAACCTGCAATTAGCGGTGTATCCAAATCCAACAACCAACTGGTTACAACTTGAAGTACGTAACACAGATTTCGCAAATCTTTCGTATCAATTATTTGACTTAAACGGAAAAATGATTTTAAATGAAAAAATTACTGCCGAAACTTCTTCCATTCAAATGGAACGCTTACCAGCAGCTATTTTTTTATTAAAAGTGGTAAGCAACAACAAAGAAGTGAAAACGTTTAAAATCATCAAAAAAGAGAATTAATCATGAAAAACATAAAAAAACTTATAGTAGCGACTTCTTTATTCATAGGAAGTTTAGCTTTTGCCCAAGCTCCCGAAAAAATGAGCTACCAAGCCGTAGTGCGTAACACTACTAATAATTTAGTAACCAACCAACCGGTAGGCATGCAAATCAGTATTTTACAAGGTTCGGCTACAGGAACAGCCGTTTATGTAGAAACACAAACCCCAACCACTAATGCAAACGGTTTAGTGAGCTTAGAAATAGGTGGTGGTACAATAGTTTCAGGAAACATGGCTACTATCAACTGGGCAAATGGTCCCTATTTCATCAAAACAGAAACCGATCCAACAGGCGGATCTTCTTATACCATTACAGGTACTTCTCAATTATTGAGTGCACCTTATGCTTTGTATGCCAAAACATCAGGGAGTTCAACTCCTGGCCCACAAGGACCTGCAGGACCACAAGGTATTCAAGGTGAAATGGGACCACAAGGACCAATCGGTTTGACTGGTGCGACTGGACCGCAAGGACCAATTGGATTAACAGGCGCTACAGGTGCAACTGGACCACAAGGACCAATTGGATTAACTGGTGCAACTGGACCACAAGGACCACAAGGTGAAACAGGACCACAAGGACCAATTGGATTAACAGGTGCTACTGGACCACAAGGACCTGCAGGACCACAAGGTATTCAAGGTGAAACAGGCCCACAAGGCCCAATCGGTTTGACTGGTGCAACAGGCCCACAAGGACCAATTGGATTAACTGGACCACAAGGACCTGCAGGACCACAAGGACCAATTGGTTTAACGGGTGCGACTGGACCACAAGGTATTCAAGGAGAAACGGGACCACAAGGACCAATCGGTTTAACGGGAGCAATGGGTCCACAGGGTCCAACAGGATTAACCGGAGCAACAGGCCCTCAAGGTCCAGCGGGAACTAACGGTACCAACGGACAAGGTGTGCCAACAGGTGGAACAGCAGGACAAGTGTTAGCCAAAGTAAATGGTACCGATTATAATACACAATGGGTTACGCCAAGTGCAGGTGGAAGTGGTGCACAAGTAGCCTTGATTGCTACAAAAACTACTAATCCTCAAGTTTTAGCATTAGCTAATGGACTAAATACAGGTGATTTGGTAACGTTTGACAATGTGGTTACCTCGAACACTACTTTTGGAAGCTATAATACTGCTACCAATACTTTCACCGTAAGTCAAGCTGGAGTATATTGTATACAAGCAACTGTTCGTACCCCAGATGCACCAACTCCAAGCCAAACACCCAATCAGTTTTTGTTTGTGGATTTTGATAATGCAGGTATAACAGGTATAAATACAATGTTTACAGAATATCCTGTAGCCAATCCCGGAAATTTCCCATCTGGGGTGAAAGGAAAAGGATTTACATCAGTAATGATGTATTTAACTGCAGGACAAACTATAAATATCAAAGGTTTAACAGCGAATTCAGGTACCCTCAGTCAAGGCTTAAGTACGAATGGTACTTGTAAGTTCATGATTTTTAAAATGTAAAAGAATTATGTTTTATAAGGATTACATGTTTCTCAAGTATTCTTAAATTTGTAAGACATTTATTAAACGAGTCAGCAATGGCTCGTTTTTGTTTTTATAACAAAGGCATTCGTAACCATTGAAATTTCCCCCATTTTTGTCATGTTGACGCAAGGAAACATCTCACAGCTACCGCACGAATCCTTTCGTGTGGTTCATTTAACAAAAAATTATAAACCAAAACAGCATCAAGAAACACAAATTATAATGCTAATTTTAAACCGAAAAACGAGTCAGCAATGGCTCGTTTTTTATTCCTTCAACAGTCTTGCTTTCATCTTACTAAAAAACTCAGGTGTAATACCAATATAAGAAGCGATATGTTTTTGAGGAACTTTCTGAATTAAGGTGGGATATTTAGAACAAAATTTCTCAAAACGTTCTTCAGCAGTTAAACTCAAATTATCGATTAATCGCTCTTGATGTGCAACTAAGGAGTTCTCTGCTAAAATTCTGAAAAAGCGTTCTAATTTTGGAATTTCTTGATAAAGTTGTTGTTGGTTTTCTTTGGTAATCATCACCACTTCGGCATCTTCTAGAACTTCGATAAATAAATTGCCTGGTTTTTCAGAAATATAGCTGTACATATCACCAATCCACCAACCTTCGCAAGCAAAATGCAATACGTGTTCGATAATGTTATCATTAATATTGAAACTTCTCAAAATTCCTGAATTCACAAAATACGTGCAAGTCGCCACTTCGCCCGCACTCAATAAAATGGTTTTGGCTTTGAATGGTTTGGTTTCAGTTTTAGACAAAAACAACTCTTGCTCTTCAGGAGTTAGCGTAACATGTTTGGCGATATTTTCTAAAATGGATTGCATTACTTCAAAAATACAATTTAATTTTGGGATTCCAGAAACAAAAAAACCGATGCATTACACATCGGTTTAATATTAATGAAAGTGATCTTCTTCAATTTCAAATTCGGCATCTTTTTCCCAAATTTCCATTTCGCAAGGTTTACAATTGAATTTTAGTTTGTATTCCAATTCGCCTTGTTTTAAAACTAAAGGTTCTTTTAGTTTTTTGTCCATGTTTTCTCTGTGGTATTTTGGACAACGCTCTAATTCGTATTTGATGCAATATTTCGTCGTCATTACGCGAGATTTTCCTGGATCCCATTGTAATTCGAACGCTTTTTCAATTTCGGTTACTCCATGACGTTCGTAGAATTTACGAGCGGTTTTGTTGGCAACATTGTACATGAAATCCAATTTCGTTTCTGGATACGGATGCGATGTTTTTACTAATTGATGTTCTTTTCGAACGTAATTTTTCAAACGAATTTCTGATAATTGTTCGTAAACCGTTCTTCGCATTTCATTGATTTTTGAAATAGGAAGGAACCAATTTCCAGAAAATTCAATTGTAATTTCATCAGCTGTATAAGGTGTAAAACCTGTTTTAGCCAATTGCGTTTTGATATTTTCTTCGATAGATTCGTTGTTTTTAGTACGCTCTTTCGAATGCTCTAATTTCACAATGCTCACATTTCTATCTTCATCGGTTGCAATTAATTCGAAACCATTTTCGTTTTCAGTCATCAATAAAGTAGTGCTGATTTTTCGAACTGCACTATCTTCTCTTTCTACTAATTTGATGAAAGCTGCATCGTTATTTCTGTAAATGAAAGTACCTTCTTTGATTTCTTTCAATACGTTTGGATAAACAAATCCGTTTTCGGCACGGTTCACGTAAATTCCTTCGGCTTCGTTGTTTTCGTTGATGAAACACAATCCGTCACCATTATTTAGTAATTCTCCGTTTTCGATTTCGTAGGCATTTCCAACTGTTTTTACCAATTTACCAATATATTGTCCTTTTGATTTTGGACTTTCCCAAGAACCGATTGCTTGATGTCTTTCGTTTACAAAATAATCAGTATAACCACGATTGAAGGTTCTATCTAATGAAGAATCAAACAAATACGTGCATTTTCCAGACGAAGCTTTGGTGTATTTATCACTATTTTTTTCTAAGAAATCATCTAATTTTTGACGTAAGTAGGAAACGTTATTTTTTACATAGACGATATCTTTCAAACGCCCTTCAATTTTAAAAGAAACAATTCCAGCTTCAATTAAATTTGGAATTTGGTTGGAAACATCAAAATCTTTAATCGAAAGTAAGTGACTGTTTTTAATTAAAGTATCACCATTTCCATCAATTAAATTATAAGGTAAACGACAATTTTGTGCACAAGAACCACGGTTTGCCGAACGTTCGCCATTAGCAACACTCATATAGCAATTTCCGCTAAACGAAACACACAAAGCACCTGTAACGAAGAATTCTAATTCCACATCTGTAGCTTCGTGGATTTCTTTGATTTGACTTAAATTCAATTCACGCGCTAAAACCACACGTTTGATTCCGGCATCGGCTAAGAATT
Source organism: uncultured Flavobacterium sp. (assembly GCF_937967675.1). Taxonomy (GTDB): domain Bacteria; phylum Bacteroidota; class Bacteroidia; order Flavobacteriales; family Flavobacteriaceae; genus Flavobacterium. The sequence continues at coordinate 6,712 of NZ_CALBSN010000110.1, forward strand.
TAATTTTATCAGCATCACGATTGTTGGTTTGCGTACTGGCATGCAATACGATAGGAGGCAACTCCATTTCCATAATCGCCATGTCTTGAATGATTAAAGCATCTACGCCAATGTCATACAATTTCCAAATCAATTGACGACAAGGTTCTAATTCGTTATCGTATAAAATGGTATTGATAACTACAAAAACCTGAGCGTTAAACAAGTGCGCATATTTTACCAATTCGGCAATATCTTCCACAGAATTGGTAGCATTTGAACGAGCACCATATAAAGGAGCACCAATATAAACCGCATCGGCACCACTGTTTATGGCAGCAATTCCTTGTACTAAGTTTTTTGCAGGAGCTAAAATTTCAATCTTCTTTTTCATATGTTCTGACTATAATTTTTCAGATGTAACATATGGAATCGCTTTTTTTTAATTTGTGATTGCTTATGCAATCTTTTTTAGTGGCGATTTCATTTGTAAATCTTTAATCTTTCGGGATTTGCCGAAAAAAAGTGTGCAAAGTTCTTATAAAAAATCCAAGATTTCTAATTCAAGTTCGCTTTTTTTGAATTTAGAGCATAAAAAACACGAATTGGTTTAATTTAATAAATCAATTCGTGCTAATATATTTGTTTGTGATTTAAGAAACTGCTTCTTTGATTCTTCTCATTGCTTCTGTTAATAAAGCTTCGCTTGTTGCGTAAGAGAAACGAATACAATTTGGATTTCCAAAAGCGTCTCC
>NZ_CALBSN010000111.1 GCF_937967675.1 uncultured Flavobacterium sp.
TGGTCGATAATATTTCCTGAAACTTCTGCTAAACGGTGAACGTTTGCTTCACGCGCACGGTAGTCACCACCTTTAATAGTATCATAGAAAAGACGGTAAACGCTATCACCATCATTTTGATAATTTTTTGCTGCATTGATACCTCCTTGAGCCGCAATTGAGTGCGCACGACGAGGAGAATCTTGAAAACAGAATGCCTTTACATTATACCCCATTTCTCCAAGAGAAGCAGCGGCAGAAGCACCTGCTAAACCAGTTCCTACCACAATAATATCGATTTTTGGTCTATTATTTGGTGCAACTAATTTCAAGTGATTTTTATGGTCGGTCCATTTATCTTTTAATGGACCCGCTGGTATTTTAGAATCTAACTTCATAATATATACTGATGTTGATTATTTTTTAAAGTGTAAAATGATTGGAATGATTGCAAACAATAGCGGAACTATTATCGAAAATACTTTTCCTACAAACTTGATAACAGGAGTTAACTTAGAGCTATTTACACCAATCGATTGAAATGCGCTTTGAAAACCATGCCATAGGTGAAAGGCTAAAGCTATCATTGATAAAACATAAAAAATTGTAAAAGCCAAACCATACTTAGCATCTTTGAAAAAGTCAACAGTAAGTTTATGTAAATCTTTATAAAGGTTTGCAATTTTAATATCCGCTGCCGCATAATACAACTCTGTACCATTTTTAACTATATATTGTTGTGGCAACATTGTATTTTGTTTTTTCTCATGTTCAAGTGCCACCTGCTCAACAAGAAAAAATTGACCTGATTGAGTTCCAATGTAAAAATTTTGTGTAACGCCTTGAATGTTAACAGATTTCTTTGCTAATGGCATATTTTTATCAAAATGCATTTTTGCCCAAAAATTAACCATATGAGTAGCGATAAAAACTAAAATAATAGTCCCTAATACCGCCATATTTCTGGAAGCAATACTACTAGAAGAACCATCTGTTTTAGCATAACCAATTGGTCTTGCTTTTTTGTTTTGAATAGTTAACATAATTCCATCTATAGCATGGAATATGATTGAAATGTAAGTTAGATAAGAAAGTAACTTAACTGCAGGATTGGTGGTCATGAATAGGGCATATTCATTGAACTGTTGACTGGTTCCAAAAATTAATTGAAGATTTCCTGCCAAATGTCCCGCCAAAAACAAGCATAAGAATAAACCTGTAAGAGCCATCCAGTATTTTTTTACAATAGATGACTTTAATAGTGCTGATTTTGCCATAATTTTTATTTGATTGTACTAGTTTAATAAAAAATCAAACAAAAATACAGCTATTTCAATTTAACTACAACCTTTTCAAGCTAATTTATAATGATTTTAAAATGAGTTTAACTATTGTTGAATACCAAGGGATTAAAGCGTATAAATCATACAAATGTATAGCATATTAGCAAATATACTTAATTTACATATAAAGGTATCAATCCTCTTAACCCCATATCAACAACATTTTCTCCTATTGAAGGCTCATATTTACCATCAGCCGTTACTTCTTGCCATTCAAAACTATTGTTTGTAGATAGTGATAGCGTTATTATAACATCGCGAGTTTCACTACCATTGATAATTAAGTTTTGAGAAAATTTTCCTGTTACTACACATGAACCTGCAGGTATTGGCGAAGTAGAAGCAATAGGGTTTGGAACTGTGGTTGCTCCAGCTGGAGCTTGGCCAGAAGTAGCGTAAGGAACATCATTTAAAGCAAAAGCCCAATATCCTTGCAGACGATTTCCGTTTATAGGAAATGAATTATTACCTATAGCGTGTGTTGTGATGTAAGTATTATATCCAACAAAACTAGCAAGCTTTCCTTGATAATCGGCGCCATTATTTCGTACCGAAATTCCATATTCTTGATACGCCAAAGAAACACGAACATATTCATAATTTCCTTGTGCTACTTGACTTAATGGAATTTTTAAAAAAGCCTCACCTTCTCTAACAATAACCGCTTTACTAAAATCAATCGCAACCGAACCGCCTTGAGTAGTTTCATCGGCATGATACAAAATGGTACCATTCCCTAATTGGGTGTAAGCCGTTGGTGCCAGTTCAAAATAATGCGCACTAATTTTACTAAAATCGGGAGATTGTGCCGCATGTCCTGATGGAATTGATGCAGGTTGCCCCAAATTATTCAAACGCACTTGATTAGGATCAAATTGAAATTTAACAATCAAATATGGCTCGTTTGTTGCATCGTCTTCATCCTCACAGGAAAAAAAAGACACAACCGAAACCAAAACTAAAAGAACTCCAACAATTTTTTTCATAAATCAAAAACGTTTGATATTGCAACAAAATGTTTATTAAATCATTTAACGCAAAAACTACAACAAATAGTATGCCTTTTTAACTATTTTTTAGGATTTAAGATTTCAAACCATTTGCTTTCTAAAGTTTTATTTATTGAAATCGTAACCTTAAATTTTCCGACAGGTAAATAAAACTTCTTGTTTTCAGCTGATTTGATTTTGATGTTTTTGTCTTTTTTATTCCAATTATCCGCTACATTTTTTGGCATCGAATAATCAAAATTAAACGAATTCAATCCTTCTTTAGCTTCTACTTTTTGAGTATAAACTACCATCCCAGATTCATTCTCAATCGAAACATTCACAATTCCATCTGCATTAGCATAAAACCAAATTGTTTGCGAAGGTTCACTCGGTTTTCCCCAAGCGTAATTTTGAATTCCCCAACGATCGGATTTTGTTCTATCGTTTACTTTAAATAAATGCAGGTTTTTAGCTAAAACATCTTTAGTTAATTCCTGAACTTTCGATATATCCATTTTATAAATCGAACGACCATGAGTTCCTACGATTAATTCTTTTGCTTTCATTTGAATGACCGCATCATGAACTGCTACTTTTGGCATTCCGTTTGAAAAATCTTGCCAAGTAATCCCTTTGTCTAACGAAATAAATAAACCATTATCAGTTCCAACATACAAAATATTCTCATTTGTCGAATCTTCAACAATTACATTTACAGCTTGAGATAATCCATTTGAAATTGAAGTCCAAGTCGCACCAAAATCATCCGAAACAAAAGCATAACTTTCAAAATTATCGTTTCTATATCCGTTTAAAGTCGCATAAACTCTTTCTTTCTTGTGAGTCGAAGCCGCAACTCTTGAAACCCATAAATTCCGAGGTAAATTACCCGAAATCAATTGCCAAGAAGCGCCACCATCTTTCGAAACGAGAATTTTCCCATCATCAGAACCTGCATAAAGCAATCCAAATTGGAATTTACTTTCCGAAATAGTCGTCAAAGTTCCAAAAGCTACGTTTCCTTCTTTTGCACCATTGGTTAAATCGCCTGAAATTTGTTCCCAAGTTTCGCCTTGATTCATAGAACGGTGTAAGAAGTTAGAACCCATGTACAAAATATCCTGGTTGTGCGAAGACAATAAAATCGGTGTTTGCCAATTAAAACGATACGGTTTTTCTCCTTTTGGAGCCTTTGGTGTGATGTAATCAAACTTGCCTTCTTTTTGATTGATTCTGTAGTAATTTCCAAATTGATATCCTGTGAAAACTACATTTGGATTGCGACTATCAATCTGGATTTGCATGCCATCGCCACCCATTAATTCTTGATACGGATATTTTCCGTCTTGATGCCAAGCTACAGAGTGAGCATATTCATTATTTCCAAACCAAACGCCGTTGTCTTGCATTCCGCCATAGACATTATAATTCTCTTGATAATCTACATTCACCGCATACAATTGACCAAGTGCTTCATTGTTACATTTAATCCAATGTGCTCCGTTGTCGTATGAAATATTTACACCACCATCATTCCCGTTAATAATGTGATTTGGATTTTCAGGATTTACCCAAGTTACGTGATGATCGGCATGAACGTTTTCTTTTGAAATGGCCGTAAAAGTTTTTCCGCCATCTTCCGAAAATAATAACGGAACGCCACCAATGTAAACACGATTTTGATTTCTTTCATCTACAGAAATGTTCGCAAAATAATATCCATAGGTATAAAACATATCGTCGATATAATTCTGATTTGCTTTTTTCCAAGATTTGCCACCATCTTCTGATTTATAAACTTCGCAACCAATTACTTCGGTTTCAAATAACGCTTTGTTGGCATCTGATAAAACTGCTAAAACTTCTTTAGGTTCAATGTTATTATTAGCAACCCAATTTTTAATATTTTCTGCACGATATTTATCTCTTAAGCCACTTTCTTTCAAAGCGATATTAAGTTCTTTATTCGAAATTTCCATTAAATCAGCTCCAGGAGAAGACAACATCGTGGTTAATTTATTTTTTGAAACGGCTTTAGGTCGCTTATTTTGATTGTCCAAAACAGCATAAATCACATTTTCATTGAACATCGCTAAACCAATTCTTCCCACACCTTCATTTGCTGGAAATCCGCTTTCTTTTGTGGTCACTAATTCCCAAGAAGTTCCGCCATCTTCACTTTTATAAATACCCGATTTTTCGCCATCACCATCAAAATGCCACGCTTTTCTATCTTTTTGCCAAGATGCCGCAAACATAATTTTTGGATTATTTTTAGAAACCGCTAAATCAATAATTCCAGCATCTTCCGCAACGAACAAAGTTTGTTTCCAAGATTTTCCACCATCAGTTGATTTGTAAATACCACGTTCTTTGTTGGTTGTATATAAATGTCCGACAGCAGCCACGACAATTTCATTCAAATTGCTTGGGTTGACCCAAATTCGGCTAATGTGATGCGAATCTTTTAATCCTAAATTTTCCCAAGTTTTGCCTTTATCGGAAGATTTTAAAACCCCAACTCCAGCATAAGACGAGCGCGAAGCATTCACTTCACCCGTTCCAACCCAAATCGTTCCCGAATTCCAATCCACTGTAACGGAACCACAATTTACCGTTTCCGCCGAATCCATCACAGGCGAAAAAGAAGTCCCGTTGTTATTGGTATACCAAAGACCGCCCGTAGCATAAGCCACGTAAAACTCGGTTGGATTTTTTGGATTTACAGCTAAATCAACCACACGACCACTCATGATGGTTGGTCCGATATTTTTAGCTTCCACTTGATTAAACAACGAATTTTGAGCGATTGTCGATTGCACAATCAATAAAAACAGGATAGTAATTTGCTTCATCTCGAAAAAATTTGTTGAAAATTAGCCAAAACATTGCACTTCTACAAAATTTCTAAAGTATTTAACAACTTTTCATTTTTATCTTATTAATTTTGGAGAACAAAACATTTACATCATGAAATACCATCAAATAGACCGCAATTTGTTCGTGAAAAACAGAGCTAAATTTACGACTCAAATGAAACCTAATAGTGTTGCGGTATTCAATTCAAACGATATTTATCCCGTAAGTGCTGATAGCACATTGCCATTTGCACAACATAGAGATATTTTATATTTATCGGGTGTTGACCAAGAAGAAAGTATTTTATTGCTTTTTCCAGATGCGCCTTACGAACATTTAAAAGAAATTTTATTCTTAAAAGAAACAAATGAGCACATTGCGATTTGGGAAGGTGAAAAACTAACCAAAGAAAGAGCCTTTGAAGTTTCTGGAATTAAATCGGTGATTTGGTTACAAGATTTCCACAAAACCTTGAAAGAAATCATGGCGTATGTCGATACAATTTACATCAACACTAACGAACATTACAGAGCGGTTATCGAAACCGAAACTCGTGAAGCGCGTTTTATCAAATGGTGGAAAGAAAATTATCCAGCACATAAAGTAGAAAAATCGAATCCTATTTTACAAAGATTGCGTTCGGTTAAAGAAAGTGAAGAATTGGATTTAATCCAAAAAGCGTGTGATATTACTGAAAAAGGTTTCAGACGCGTTTTGAATTTCGTAAAGCCAGGTGTTATGGAGTACGAAATCGAAGCCGAATTTGCTCATGAATTTTTAAGAAATCGTTCGAAAGGTTTTGCTTACACGCCAATTATTGCCTCTGGAAATAACGCAAATGTGTTACATTATATCGAAAACAACCAACAATGTAAAGCTGGTGATTTGATTTTATTAGACGTTGGTGCAGAATACGCGAATTATTCAAGTGATATGACACGTATGGTTCCAGTTTCGGGTCGTTTTACGGATAGACAAAAAGCGGTTTACAATGCTGTTTTAAATGTGAAAAATGAAGCTACAAAAATGTTGGTTCCAGGGACATTATGGAAGCAATATCATGTAGAAGTGGGTAAAATCATGACTTCAGAATTGTTAGGTTTAGGATTATTAGACAAAGCCGATGTACAAAACGAAAATCCAGATTGGCCAGCATATAAAAAATATTTCATGCACGGAACTTCGCACCACATGGGATTAGACACACACGATTATGGTTTATTACACGAGCCTATGCAAGCCAACATGGTCTTCACAGTTGAACCTGGAATTTACATTCCGAAAGAAGGTTTTGGTATTCGTTTAGAGGACGATATGGTGATTCAAGAAAAAGGAGCAGCGTTTAATTTAATGCGTAATATTCCAATTGAAATTGAGGAAATTGAAGCGATAATGAATGCTTAAATTAGTTTAAGGGTTTATAAGGTTATAAGTTTAAAAGGGCGGCTTGCAGAAATGTGAGCCGTTTTTTTTGGAACACAGATTGGAGAAATTTTTAAAATTTATATAATTTCTTAAATCTGTGTTTCTAAAATATTAAACCGACGGAATGAAAAGTTTGTTGTAAAAAAACCCTTGCGTACTTCGCAAAAAAACTTTGATTCCGAAGTTTCGGAATTAGCGTTTAAACTTTACCTTTGCCCACATGAAAACCACGAACTTCAAAAACACCAAAATCAGTTACACCGACCAAGGAAAAGGAACGGCTGTGGTTTTATTGCATGGTTTTTTGGAAAATCAATCGATGTGGAAAGCGTTTATTCCTGAATTGGTGAAGAAACACCGCATCATTACTATCGATTTGTTAGGTCATGGCGAAACAGAATGTCTAGGTTATGTCCACACGATGGAAGACCAAGCCGATATGGTGCATCATGTATTATACGAATTAAAAATCAGAAAAGCGGTTTTGATTGGACATTCGATGGGTGGTTATGTGGCATTGGCTTTCGCCGAATTGTATCCCGATAATGTAAAAGGAATTGTATTACAAAACTCCACTTCAAGAGCTGATAGCGACGAACGAAAAGCAAATCGTGATAGAGCTATTGTGGCGGTGAAACAAAATTATTCGGCATTTATTCGCATGAGTATTGCTAATTTGTTTAGTGAAGACAATCGCGAACGTTTAGCTGATATTATTGAAGAAGTAAAATTAGAAGCTTTAAAAACACCACTTCAAGGAATCGTTGCGGCCTTAGAAGGCATGAAAATCCGAAAAGACCGCGAAGTTATTTTGCATTTTGCGCCTTATCCGATTCAACTTATTTTAGG
>NZ_CALBSN010000112.1 GCF_937967675.1 uncultured Flavobacterium sp.
AAAGATAAGCCATAAATTGCTTTTTACAAGAGTTGCTAACATTTTTATAACTTATCGATTCATAGCTTCTGTTTATAGTATTTTTTGTAATTTGGCTGAAAATTGTTAGACCTATGAAATTACATCCTATTGAAGCGGGAAATTTTAAATTAGACGGTGGTGCTATGTTTGGTGTGGTACCCAAAACCATTTGGAATAAAACCAATCCAGCCGACGAAAACAACCTAATTGATATTGCAGCTAGATGCCTTTTAATTGAAGATGGAAACCGATTAACTTTGATTGATACTGGAATGGGCAACAAACAATCAGATAAATTCTTTGGTTATTATTCACTTTGGGGCGATCATTCTTTGGATAAATCGTTAAAAAATGCTGGTTTTCATCGCGATGATATTACCGATGTTTTTATGACACACTTGCATTTCGACCATTGTGGCGGAAGTGTGAATTGGAACAAAGACAAAACGGGTTACGAAGTAGCTTTCAAAAACGCCAAATTTTGGACCAATGAAAATCACTGGAAATGGGCAACGGAACCAAACGCACGAGAAAAAGCCTCTTTTTTACATGAAAATTTATTTCCAATGCAAGAAAGCGGTCAGTTGCATTTTATTAATCGCCCAGATAGTGATTTTGGTTTTTCAAGCGAGTTAGGTTTCGATATTTTCTATGCTGATGGTCATACGGAAAAGCAAATGATTCCACACATTAACTACAAAGGAAAAACCATCGTTTTTTGTGCGGATTTATTAGCAACGGCTGGTCATATTCCAATTCCATATGTAATGGGTTATGACACTCGTCCTTTATTAACGTTAGACGAAAAAGCAAAATTCATGAATGCAGCCGCTGATAATAATTATTATTTATGGTTAGAGCACGATGCTCACAATGAAATTATAACGGTTGAACGAACTGAAAAAGGTGTTCGTTTAAAAGATGTTTTCAAATGCGAAGACATTCTAAAATAATGTTAAATAAACAATTCAATTGTAACAAATACAAATCACTTCAGTCCAATAACTGAAATTAATTAATTGAAAAATGAAGAGAATTTTTAGACCACTTTATCTAAGTTTAGCTTTTGCTTTTGCACTAGCAAGTTGTGGACCGCAAAAAATGGTTTCAACACCTGTTGAAAATATTGATAATTTACCTTTAAAAACAACTCCTATTGCAGAAAATGACTTAAAAAGATGGAGTCATTTAGATCTAGTAAAAGATACTGTTCCAGGAATGAGTGTTGATAAAGCTTATGCTGAGTTGTTAAAAGGCAAAAAAGGTCAAAAAGTAATTGTTGGAATCGTAGATTCTGGTGTTGATATCAATCACGAAGATTTAAAAGCGGTGATTTGGACGAATCCAAAAGAAATTGCAGGTAACGGAATTGACGATGACAAAAACGGTTATATCGACGATATTCACGGTTGGAATTTCTTAGGAAATGCTGTTCATGAGCAATTAGAAATGACACGTATCGTTAAAAAAGGTCCTGGAACTCCTGAATATGACAAAGCAAAAGCAGAATTAGAAGAAGAATTAAAAGGTATTCAACCTCAAAAGCAACAATTAGATTTTATTGTAAATGCTGAAAAAGCTTTAGTCGGCTATTTCAAAAAGAATGATTTTACATTAGAAGAAGTTAAAGCAATTCCTGCAACAGAAACTTCATTATCTCAAGCTAAAGCCGTTTTTACACAAGTTTTAAGTAATAGCACAAAAGCGGATTTTGATAAACAAATTGAAGAATTCAAAGATTATATCTACGGACAAGTTAACTACAACTTAAACGTTGATTTTGATGGAAGAAAAATCGTTGGTGACAATCCAGATGATTTAAAAGATACTAAATACGGAAACAACAATGTAGTAGGTCCAGAGCCAAAAGAAGCAAAACATGGAACGCACGTAGCTGGAATTGTTGCGCAAGTTAGAGGCAATAATAAAGGTGGTGATGGTGTTACGAATAATGCTGAAATCATGACGTTAAGAGCCGTTCCAAATGGAGATGAATATGATAAAGATATTGCGTTGGCTATTCGCTATGCTGCAGATAATGGTGCGAAAGTAATCAATGGTTCTTTTGGAAAATACTATTCACAACACAAAGAATGGGTTATGGATGCCATCAAATATGCTGAATCAAAAGACGTTTTAGTAGTTATCGCTGCTGGAAACGAATCTTATGATTTAGATGTAAAAAACAAATATCCAAACGATACCTATGATGGAAGTCCAGAATACGCTAAAAACGTATTAATTATTGGAGCGCTTTCTCCAACTTACGGAACTAAAATGGTGGCAAGTTTTTCTAACTACGGAAAAAACAATGTAGATATTTATGCTCCAGGAGATAAAATTTATGCTACTACTCCATTAAATACGTATGAATATTTACAAGGAACTTCAATGGCTTCTCCTAACGTAGCTGGTGTGGCAACCTTAATTCGTTCTTACTATCCAAGTTTAACTGCAGTTCAAGTTAAGCAAATCATCATGGAAAGCGGAACGCCATTAAAAAACACAGTTACAATTGGTGAAGACAAGCATAAAGCAAACTTTGCAGACGCTTCTAAATCAGGAAGAATTGTTAATGCCTACAACGCTTTAGTTTTAGCAGCTAAAATGGCGAAAAAATAAAAGTATCATTACTTTAGTAAAACCAAAAACCTACAGGTTGTTAAATTCTTGTAGGTTTTTCTTTTAAAAAATTGATTATGAAAAAATTACTTTTTTTACTTACTTCTTGTATTGGTTTCGCACAAAACAATCCAAATCCAGGGTATTGGCAACAACATGTTGACTATAAAATGGAGGTGAACATGGATGTGAAAAAATTCCAATACAAAGGAAAACAGGAAATTGTGTACACAAATAATTCACCTGACACCTTACACAAAGTTTTCTATCATTTGTATAACAATGCTTTTCAACCAGGAAGCGAAATGGATGCGCGACTTCAATCGATTTCCGATCCTGATAAACGAATGGTTAAAACCTTTAAAAAAGAAGGGAAAGAATTTAAAGAAAGTAGAATTAGTACTTTAAAACCAAATGAAATTGGATATTTAAACATCGCTAATTTTAAACAAGATGGAGTTTCTGCAACCACAAAAGTAGTAGGAACTATTTTAGAAGTTACTTTAGTAAAACCTATTTTACCTAAACAAAAAACTACGCTTTCCTTAGATTTTGATGGACAAGTGCCGTTACAAATTCGTCGTTCTGGAAGATTGTCAGAAGAAGGCGTTGCTTTATCGATGACCCAATGGTATCCTAAATTATGCGAATACGATTTTGAAGGATGGCACGCAAATCCTTACATCGCAAGAGAATTTCATGGGGTTTGGGGTAATTTTGATGTGAAAATTACCATTGACAAAAATTATACTATTGGTGGAACAGGTTATTTACAAAACAAAAACGAAATCGGTCACGGCTATCAAGATGCTGGCGTACAAGTAGTTCATCCTAAGAAAACCAAAAACTTAACTTGGCATTTTTATGCGCCGAATGTTCATGATTTTGCTTGGGGTGCTGATAATGAGTTTATCCACGACATGATTATAGGTCCTAATAATGTAGAGTTGCATTTCTTATACAAAAACAACAAAGACATTATTGAAAATTGGAAAAAATTACAACCTAAAACAGCCGAATTACTAGCGTTTTTTAATGAAAATGTTGGACCTTATCCATACAAACAATATTCAGTTATTCAAGGTGGCGATGGAGGAATGGAATATGGTATGTGTACGTTAATCACTGGAAACAGGGCTTTTGGAAGTTTAGTTGGTGTAACCGCTCACGAAATGGCGCATTCTTGGTTCCAATTTGTATTAGCGACCAACGAAACCAAACACGAATGGATGGATGAAGGATTTACTTCATACATTTCTAACTTGGCGATGAACAAGGTATTGCCTCCAAAAAAACCTGAAATTCCTTATGAAGATGCATATAACAATTACATTTATTTAGCAAAATCAGGTAAAGAACAACCGCTTTCTACACACGCTGATCGTTACGATATCAATATGGCGTATGGTATTTCTGCTTACAGTAAAGGAGAAGTGTTTTTAGTACAATTGGGATATTTAATTGGACAAGAAAACCTCAACAAAACCATCAAACGTTACTACAACGAATATAAATTTACGCATCCAACACCGAACGATATCAAACGTGTGGCTGAAAAAGTTTCAGGTGCTAATTTAGATTGGTATTTGTTAGATTGGACGCTAACTACAAATACTATTGATTACAGCATCAAAGAAGTTTCTGAAGCCAATGCTGCGAATACAAAAGTAGTTTTTGAAAGAAAAGGAAGAATGCCAATGCCTTTAGATGTTATGGTAGAATATACCGATGGAACTAAAGAATTTTTCTACATTCCAAATACCTTAATGCGTTGGGAAAAACCAAATCCCTATGCCGGAATTAAAGGAAATGTGTTAAAAGGTTGGGATTGGGCTTACCCAACATTCACGTTTGAAATTGCAAAACCAAAAGATAAAATTAAATCGATCACCATTGACCCAGAAAACATGATGGCGGATATTAATAAAGAAGATAACATCTTTCCAAAAAAATAAAATGTAAAGCGACTCGAAAGTCGCTTTTTTTGTGCTCAATTTCAATTTGTAAGATGACAAATATCATGATTTAGCTGTTTTAGCTTTCGTAATTTTAATGTGCTAAAAATGCAAATTAAAATTAGTTATTCATTTAAAAACATAAAGTCATGAGCATTGCAACAAAAGACATTAGAAACGTGGTATTTCTTGGGCATTCAGGATCAGGAAAGACCACCTTTATCGAGACCATGTTATTTGAAAGTGGCGCAATTCCACGCCGTGGTTCGGTAGAAAATCACAATACCATTTCGGATTTTACCGATTTAGAACACGAAAGAGAAAACACCTTATACAGCCACTTAATGCACGTTAAATGGCACAACAACAAAATCAACATCATTGATACTCCAGGTTTCGACGATTTTATTGGTGAAGTCGTTTCTTCACTTAAAGTATCCGATACTGCTGTAATTCTTTTAAATGCAGCATCTGGAGTAGAAGTAGGAACGGAAATCGTTTGGGAATACGTTCAAAATTATCAAACACCTGCTTTTTTTGTCATCAATCAAATGGACCATCCAAAAGCAGATTTCGAAACTACTTTAGAACAAGCCATAAATCGTTTCGGAAATAAAGTGATTCCGATTCAATACCCATACAATTCAGGAGAAAAATTCAATAGTATTATTGATGTACTTCGTATGACGATGTATGTTTTCCCAGAAAATGGCGGAAAACCAGAAAAAATGCCTATTCCAGAATCGGAATTAGAAAAAGCAAATGCACTTCATAATGCCTTAGTAGAAGCGGCTGCAGAAAATGAAGAAGGGTTGATGGAAAAATACTTCGAAAAAGGTAATTTAGATGAAGAAGAATTAGCAAAAGGATTAACTATTGCGCTTGCTCATCAACAAATATTTCCGGTTTTCTGTGCTTCTGGATTAAAAGATATGGGAAGTGGAAGAATCATGGGATTCATTGATGATATTGCGCCATCTCCAGCCGATAGACCAGCGAAAAAATTAGAAAATGGTGGTGAATTAAAATGCGATGCTAGTGACAAAACTACTATTTTCATTTATAAAACCCTTTCGGAACCGCAAGTGGGAATGGTTTCTTATTTCAAAGTGCTTTCGGGTGAATTGAATGCTGGTGATGAATTAGTAAATGCCGATAACGGAGAAACCGAACGCTTAACGCAATTATTCGTTGCAGAAGGAAAACAAAGAACTTCGGTTGACAAATTAGTTGCTGGTGATTTAGGAGTTACAGTTCGATTAAAATACGGACACTCCAACAATACGTTGAATGCTAAAGGTGTAGAAAGAAAAGTCAGAAAAATGCAATTTCCAGAAAGTCGCATCAGAAAAGCGGTTACAACTGCTAATCTAGCCGATATGGAAAAAATGATTAAAGCGTTACATCAAATTGAAGAAGAAGATTTGACTTTCAAAGTAGAGCAATCTTCGGAATTAAAACAAACCATTGTACATGGTCAAGGGCAATTGCATTTGGATTTAATCAAACATCGCATCGAGATTGAAAACAACATCGAAATCCTGTTTGAAGAACCAAAAGTTCCATATCGCGAAACCATAACCAAAGCTGCAAAAGCAGAATACCGCCATAAAAAACAAAGTGGTGGCGCGGGACAATTTGGAGAAGTTCATTTAACTATTGAGCCTTATTATGATGATATGCCAGAACCACAAGACGTAAACGTTCGCAACAAAGAAATTGAAGAATTGCCTTGGGGCGGAAAATTCGCATTCTACTGGTGTATTGTGGGTGGAGCTATCGACAATCGTTATGCCACTGCAATCAAAAAAGGAATCATGCAATCTATGACCGAAGGTCCGTTAACAGGTTCTAATTGTCAAAACATTCGCGTTTGTATTTACGATGGTAAAATGCATGCAGTAGATAGTAATGACATCTCGTTCCAATTGGCCGCTGCTCATGCTTTTAAAGATGCTTTTAATGAAGCAAGACCTCAACTTTTAGAACCTTACTATCAGCTTGAAGTACTTTGTGAAGATGCCTACACCGGTGATGTTATGGGCGATTTACAAACCCGAAGAGCCATTATTCAAGGAATGGATACGGATGGTCATTATCAAAAAATTATTTCCGAAGTGCCGTTAGCAGAACTCAAAGATTACGGTTCTACACTTCGTTCATTAACACAAGGAAAAGCAAAATTCAAATTGGAATTTAGTTCTTATCAACTGGTTCCTACTCATGTTCAGGAAAGTTTAGTTATAAGCAATGCGGTTTTATCTGAATGATGAGTGAATTTTGATTTTAGAAAAGCTTCTTCAAATTGAGGAAGCTTTTTTTATACCTTTGTTGCATGAAATTCACTTATCCCAAACACGAAAAATTAAAAAGCAAAACTACGATTGACCTTTTATTCTCAGAAGGAAAATCAGTTTCGAAATATCCGTTGCGTTTGGTTTATGTTGAAAATTCAGAACCTAATGCAGAACTAATTAAAATGGGCGTTTCCGTTTCTAAAAAGTACTTCAAAAAAGCGGTCGATCGCAATTATTTCAAGCGTGTTTTACGTGAAACCTATCGTTTAAACAAACATCTTTTGATTAATCATTTGGAAAAACCATACGCATTTATGTTTTTCTATCAATCAAAAGAGCGACTTTCTTATCAAGAAATAGAAGAGAAAACCATCCAACTTTTTCAAAAATTCAACGAAAGGCAGAAGTAAATTGCACTTTTGGTTTAATTTTTGCTCAAGATTCTTTACTTTCGTAAACTAGTACAATTCAAGACTTCAACATGAAAAAATATTTCAAAGCAAAAATAATCATTCCTGTTCTAGCAACAGGTTTCTTATTTGTGGGCGTTAGTTTCAAGAACGATTTTTTTGAAATTGCCAAGCAAATTGAAATCTTCACTGGACTTTTTAAAACCGTTAACCAAAATTACGTGGATGAAACCAATCCAGGTGAAATGATGGATAACGCCATAAAAAACATGTTGAAAGAATTAGATCCGTACACGGTTTTCTTTAATGAGCAGGACGTTTTAAAATTTAAAATCAACAATACGGGCGAGTACACTGGCATTGGCGCTATGGTTCAACGCAAAGAAGGAAAAGTTTTTCTAAAAGAAATTTACAAAGGATTTCCAGCTGATAAAGCCGGATTAAAAGCAGGAGATGAGGTAATTCAAATCGGAGATATTAACTTAAAAGAATACAAAGAAGATGCTTCACAATTGTTTCGTGGTGCCAAAAATACCAAAATTGAAATTCAATACATTCGACAAGGAAAAACCCAAAATGCCACAATTGTTTTAGATGATGTTGAAATAAAAGCAGTTCCTTTTTTCTCACTTTTAAAAGACAATACGGGTTATATCGTTTTAACGAAATTCACAGAAAAAGCGAGTTCAGAAACCAAAGCGGCTTTGTTAGAATTGAAGAAACAAGGAGCAACCAAAATTATTTTAGATTTAAGAGGAAATCCGGGTGGATTATTGCATGAAGCCGTTAATATTTGTAACCTTTTTGTGCCAAAAAACGAATTAATCGTAACCACAAAATCGAAAAATCCAAAACATAATTTTGAATATCGTACTAAAAATGAACCTATAGATATAGAAATTCCAATTGCAGTTATTGTGGATGGAAAAAGTGCTTCGGCTTCCGAAATTGTAGCAGGTGCAATTCAAGATTTGGATCGAGGTGTAGTTTTAGGAACTAGAAGTTTTGGGAAAGGATTGGTACAACGTCCATTAGATTTGTCCTATGGAACGCAAGTAAAAGTTACGATTTCAAGATATTACACGCCTTCAGGAAGGTGTATTCAAGCTTTGGATTATTCGAAAAAAGACGCAAACGGAAAAGCTATCAAAAAATCTCAAGACGAATTCAATGCTTTTAAAACCAAAGCAGGAAGAACCGTTTATGATGGTGGCGGTGTTTTACCAGACATCGAAATCGAAGAAACCAAAACAGCAACAATAACGGAGGCTGTTGTTAAATCGGATGCTATTTTCAACTTTGCAACGCAGTGGTATTTTAAAAACCCAACCGTTTCAGGAATTCCAACCATAACCGACACAGATTATGCGGCTTTTAAAGCTTTTTTAAAGCAAGAGAAAATCACTTTAGACACCGAAACCAATAAAGCCTTGAAAAACGTTTTAGAAACAGCTAAAAAAGAAAAAATGGATACTCAAATTGTTGCAGAATACAAACAATTGGAATTGGCAATTGAAAAAAATCAAGAATTAGAGTTGGATAAAAACAAAAATCAAATAAAAAAACTAATTCAGGAAGAGCTAATTACACGTTATCAATATCGTGAAGGCTTGTATCAATTTTACACCAAAGAAAATATAGAAATTGAGAAAGCGATTGATTTATTAAACAATCAATCGCAGTACAAATCAATATTAAAAAAATAAGATGATGCGTTTCTTTTCCCTACTATTTTTATTTTTTACACTAATTTCTTTTGCTCAAGAGGAAGAAGAAGTTCATTCAATATTCTTTGAATTTGACAAATACAATTTAAAAGAAGAACAAGCGAATGCCGTAGTAACATTCGTAAGTAAAATAGATACTACTCGAATTGAATCGATTCAGATTTTTGGCTATTGCGATGATAGAGGAAAAGATGCTTATAATTACACTTTATCAACAAATAGAGCCAATACGGTAAAAAATAAGTTAATTGAAAGAGGTATCAAAAGTAAAATCATCATAACACTTGAAGGAAAAGGTAGAATCATGCTTGATGAAGACATGCAAACGAATGTTCCAGAAGCCCGTTCTAAAAACCGAAGAGTAGACGTAGTAGTAAACTTCAAACCTGTTGTAATTGAAGATTTAAAAATTCATGGGATTTACAGTACAATTAAAAAAGACCGAATTGTAGGCGATAGAATATACCTTGACCACGTTTTATTTGAAAGAGGCAGTAGCCAATTAACCTACAAAGCCAAGAAAGAATTAGACCGAATTGCCTTAGAATTACACAAATACAAAAATATTCATTTCGAAATTCAAGGACATGTTTGTTGCACCCCAACTTTTCAAAAAGAAGCCATTGATCGCGACACCAAAAAACGTGAATTATCTACCAATCGTGCAAAACGAGTGTACAACTACTTTTTAATGAAACGCATTAGTAAAACAAGAATGACTTTTAAAGGATATGGTAATACGCAATCTTTGAAAAAAGGAAGCGCCTTAGACAGAAGAGTAGAGCTTTTGATTACTAAAAATGATGTGGTTCCTGTAGAACAACCGAAGAAGTAAAATTAAATTTCAAGGGCAAGTACAATTTCAAAAATTAATTCGTCACTTCATTAATAAATTAAAATACGAATTACACGAATTAACACTAATTTGCTCTGTGAAATTCATTTCAACACATTATAATTCTAAATCAAAAAAACGGAGAAGATCTGTGTAAAAGAAGTGATACTTTGCAGCGTGACATGTATGTGAGAAAGAAGTCTCTATAAATCTGATTAATTAAGGTTTCTACTGAGACTGAAAACTAAGAACGTTTCATTTGAATATGCGGAATATCGTCTTCCAAATACATTTCACTGGTTTGGATAAATCCGTGCGATTCGTAGAATTTTTTGAGATATTCTTGAGCAGAAATGGTTATAGCGGTTTCATTGAAATTTTCTTTGATACCTGCAATAGAAACACGCATTAAATCGTGACCAAATTTTTTATCACGGTATTTTGGGCTAACTACAACACGTCCTATAGATGTTTCTTCAAAATAATATCCTTTGTTGAACAATCGAGAATATGCAGCTAAATCGCCATTGTAATATCCTAAAATATGAAGCGCTTTCTCGTCTTTGCCATCAATGTCTTGATAAACGCAATTTTGCTCCACTACAAACACTTCTGAACGTAGTTGAAGTAAAGAATAGAGTTCGGATGTAGAAAGTTCGTTAAATCGCTTTATTTTGAATTTTATTTCCATATTAAAAAAAGAAGTTCCCAATGAAGGGAACTTTATATTATTTTAAAAACTTAACGGATTGAATAATCGCTTCCAATTCGAAAACCAAATCACGTTTCGATTTTGACGGATTATAAGTGAAGCCTTCTAAAATTAAATAACGATTATTTTTGGTGTCTTTGATGGCATAATTCACAAAAGGTCCCGCCATGAAATCGTTTTTCAATTCCCAAGTTCCTTTGGTTAAATAGGTTTTTTTGTTGGCAATTTTTTCTTCGAAAAGGTAAGGAGCGTAAGCCGCTTCAGTAATCATCCAGGTATTTGGCAATGTTCCGTGAATGTTAGCCTTTCCTATTTCATCACGCATAGTAGTGATATTCGTGATGATATCACCTCCATTTTCCACTTTATCAATTGGAACTTGATATACTAAAATACTATTGTAACCTGAGGTAAATTCTTTACGTAACCAAACGAAATTGTCTTTCACCATGTCATATTTATATCCAAAACCAATTTGAAGACTAATCCCAAACTTTTTTTGTAATTGCTCATCTGAAACTAGAGATTTCTTCATTCGAATTTGATTCTCAATGATTTCAGCAGCTTTGATTTTTTTGATGATTTCAGCTGATTTTTCTTCCAAAATATTCAAAACATCTTCTGTGTCAGTTCCTGAAATGAAGAAAATATTTTGTGGTTTTGCAAATTTATTGGTATTAGAAACAAATGCTGCTTCTTTGCCTTTTTTTACAACAATAATATTGCGGCTCTTACGAACGAATCCTTCAAAAACTTTTGTTGGATATTGATTTAAAGTAAATAATGGCTCTTCTTGAGGTAAACCATCTACTGGAGCAGCAAATTTTTTACGAATACTATCGCCAATTTCTCCATTCCACAAATTGTCATCAATAATAATCGAAACATTATTGATTTTTCCATTAGATTCTGATAAAATGGCTTGTGTTTCTTCTTTAGAAGTTTCTTTACAAGACAAAAACGATAGGGCAACAAAAGTGAATACTGCTAATTTTTTCATGGGGTAGAACAATTTATTATCCGTTAATTTTTAATTTCATTCCGGGTTGTATGTTATCACCACTAATATCGTTCCATTTTTTAATATCTTCTATAGAAACGCCTGGAAATTGTTTTGAAATTGAGAATAACGAATCACCACTTTTAACCGTATAAGTCCCGTCATTATTGGGCTTAGACTCCGTTTTAGTGATTACTTTTTTATCAGAATAAATTTTTAATTTTTTTCCAGCTTGAATGTTATTTCCTTTAATGCTGTTCCATTTTTTAAGTTCAGAAATGGAAACATTGTACTTGTCGGCAATCTTACCTAAACTTTCACCGCTTTTAATGGTGTGAAACTGCGTTTTTCGTTCAAATTTAGGTTTGCTTACAAATGATGAATCGGCAGAAGATGAAATAGAATCTTTTGAAGTAGAAGCAATAAATTCCGATTTTGTTTTTTCTTTGTACGTTTCTAAATAATTCAAATAAGCGTAAATTTTCTCTTCGTTAGAAACAAATAATCCCATTTTATTTTTTGGTAAACGCAAATAATGTGGTTTATCTCCTTCAAAAGGAATCACTTTCAATTTATAAATTGGATTTAAAAATTCTAGTTGCTCTTCCGAAATATCCAATAACTCTGCAATATGCTTAAACGACATTTGCTTTTTCACCATAATTGTATCGGTTTCGAAATACGTTAATGGCGCTTTTTTAGGTTGAATTCCGTGCTCTTTTTTGAATTCGTAAATGTAAAATGTAGCTAAAAACGCTGGAACGTAATTAGCCGTTTCTTGAGGTAAATTTTTACGAATGTTCCAATAATTTTGACTTCCCCCCGAACGACGAATTGCTTTTGAAACGTTTCCTGGTCCACAATTATATGCTGCTAAAACCATGCTCCAATCTCCAAAAATTCCGTATAAACTTGATAAATATTGACAAGCAGCTTCTGTTGCTTTTAACGGATCATAACGTTCATCAACATAAGAAGTGACTTCTAAATTGTATTGTTTCCCTGTTGGATACATAAATTGCCACAAACCAGAAGCGCCAACACGAGATTTCGCTCTTGGATTCAAAGCTGATTCTACAATAGCCAAATATTTCAATTCTAACGGAATATTATATTTTGCTAAATGCTCTTCAAACATTGGAAAGTAATATTCCGATATCGCCATTAAACGCTCAAATGCCTTTGGACGATTTTTCAAAAAGGCTTTAATCGTATTTTCTAATGCGGGATGATACTCAATATTAAAAGGCGATTTAGCATCCATTTTTGCCAAACGTTTTTTTAGCAAGTCGGTTGAAAGATTGTAACTAACTTCTGCATCGATATTAATAGTAGAAATATCTTTAAACATATCATTTGATAGTTCGAAATTCGCTAATTCCGACAACCATCTTTCATCAATACAATTACTAGTACTGTGATTTACAAACGTTGTTTTCAATGAATCCAAATAGGACATTTTAGGCAACGGAAGTAAATTTTCTTTTTCCACAGATTCCTGCGCAAAACTAAAAAGCGACAGAAAAAGGGATGTTATTATAATTGTTTTTTTCATTCTGTTTTTTGTTTTTTGGGGCGTGTTAATCATTAATAACTTAATAACCAACGTTTTATTGTATTCTTAATCTAAAATAGCTGCAATTCCAGGTAAGGTTCTGCCTTCCAGCATTTCTAACATCGCTCCACCGCCGGTAGAAACGTAACTCATCTTTGGTTCTAATCCAAATTGTTTTACAGCCGCAACGCTATCGCCACCACCTACAAGTGAAAAAGCGCCATTTGCAGTTGATTCTGCAATATATTCTCCTAACGAAATGGTTCCGTTAGCAAAAGATTCCATTTCAAAAACACCTAATGGACCATTCCAAAGAATTGTTTTTGAATCTAAAATAATTTGTTTAAAAATGGCTAATGATTTTGGACCTGCATCTAAACCTTGCCATCCATTTGGAATATTTTTCACATCAACAACTTGCGTATTAGCATCGTTTGAAAACGCATCAGCAGCAATAACATCAACCGGTAAGTGAATTTGAACGCCTTTTTCTTTGGCTTGTTTTAAAATTTCGATAGCTAAATCTAATTTATCGTCTTCACAAATCGAATTTCCAATTTTCCCACCTAATGCTTTGATGAACGTAAAGGTCATTCCGCCACCTATAATCATGTGGTTTACTTTGTCTAAAATATTTTCAATTACTGTGATTTTTGAAGAAACTTTACTTCCTCCTAAAATCGCAACCACGGGTTTTTCTGAATTTTTTAATACTTTTTCGATGCTTTCAATTTCTTTTGCTAACAAATAACCGAAGCATTTCGCATCTTGAAAAAATTGCGCAATAATAGTAGTTGAAGCGTGCGCTCTGTGCGCAGTTCCAAAAGCATCGTTCACATAAATATCACCTAAAGAAGCTAATTTTTTTGAGAATTCTACATCTCCTTTTTCTTCTTCAGCATAAAAACGTAAGTTTTCTAATAATAAAATTTCGCCTGGTTTAAGATTTTTTGCTGCATTTTCAGCAATTTCTCCAATACAATCCGAAGCAAAATGTACTTTTTGACCTAAAATTTCTTCCGTTTTTGCAACAATGTGTTGTAACGAATATTTCGCTTCAACTCCTTTTGGTCTTCCTAAGTGACTCATTAAAATTACACTTCCGCCATCTTTCAATATTTTGTCAATTGTTGGCTTTGCTGCCTCGATTCTTGTAGCATCGGTAACCTTAAAATTTTCATCTAAAGGCACATTAAAATCTACACGAATAATTGCTTTTTTGTTATTGAAATTGAAGTCGTTAAGTGTTTTCATTTGTATCGAATTTTAATTTGAGCGAATGCAAATATAAATTATTGTATTTTAAATCTTTATAACAAATATCATATTTTGCATTTTTTTAAATTCTTCTAAAACCAACTTTTTAATTTCTTTTCTACCAATTTTGGTAATTTTTGATTAGGTTTGTTCCATGCTTTTCAAAGATATTTTAGGACAGGAACATATTAAAAATCACTTAACTAAGAGTGCCGAAGCCGGAAGAATTCCGCATGCTCAGTTGTTTGTAGGGCCTGAAGGTTGTGGAACACTTCCGATGGCGATTGCCTATGCGCAATATATTTTGTGTGGCAATGTTGGTGGTGAAAATCTAGGAGAAAACACCACTTGTAACCTAAAATTCGAACATTTTTCGCATCCCGATTTGCATTTTGTTTTTCCTGTTGCTACAACCGATAGCGTTAAAAGTCATGCGGTTAGTGATAATTTCATGGTAGAATGGCGCCAATTTTTAACCGAAAGTCCGTACGGAAGTTTGTTTGATTGGTTAAAAAATCTCGGAATTCAGAACAAACAAGGTTTAATTGGAGTAGATGAAGCGACAGAAATCAACAAAAAATTATCTTTAAAAGCTTACGAAGGCGGTTACAAAGTCATGATCATTTGGATGGCGGATAAAATGAATGGTTCGTCAGCCAATAAATTATTGAAATTATTAGAAGAACCGCCCGCTAAAACGGTTTTCATTTTAATTACCGAAAGTACAACCGATATGTTACAAACCATTTTATCGCGTTGTCAAGTGATTGATTTTATTGGTTTGAGCGAAAGTGTAATTGCGGAAGCTTTGGTTTCACGTGAAAATTGCGAACCAACAGTTGCGAAAAAAATCGCGCATCAAAGCGAAGGAAATTATAACAAAGCCCTGCATATTTTACGAAAAGAAGACGATGAATTTCCGTTTGACGAATGGTTTGTAGA
>NZ_CALBSN010000113.1 GCF_937967675.1 uncultured Flavobacterium sp.
TATCTTCAAAAATTGAAATAAGATGTTGTTGCATTCAAGAATAGAAGGAGAAGGAGAGCCTTTGGTAATTATTCATGGGTTTTTAGGAATGTCAGATAATTGGAAAACTTTAGGAACTCAATTTGCTAATGAAGGTTTCCAAATTCATGCTTTAGATTTAAGAAATCACGGTAAAAGTTTTCATTCAGAAGATTTTTCATATGATATCATGGTAGAAGATGTAAAGCAATATTGCGATTATCATAAACTAATAGATATCAGTATTATAGGACATTCTATGGGTGGAAAAGTTGCAATGCTTTTAGCAACAACATATCCTGAATTAGTTTCTAAATTAATTGTGGCTGATATTGGTCCGAAATATTATGCACCACATCACCAAACCATTTTAGCAGCTTTGAATGCGGTTGATTTTTCTAAAAAACCGAGTAGAGGAGAAGTGGAAGAAATAGTTTCGGGCTACATAAAAGACTTTGGAACAAGACAATTTTTATTAAAAAATTTATATTGGGCTGCCCCAGAACAATTGGCTTTTCGTTTCAATCTAAAAGTTTTTAATGAAAAAATAGAGACCATTGGAACAGCATTGCCTTTTGAAAACGTTTATAATAAAGAAACACTATTTTTAAGAGGTGATAAATCTGATTACATATTAGATAGTGATTTCGAAACTATATATCATCATTTTCCAAACGCAAAAATAGAAACGATAATAAATGCGGGCCATTGGTTGCATGCTGAAAATCCAAAAGATTTTTATAATTACGTATTAAATTTTATTAAATAACAAGCTAAAAAATTATGCATGCATAATTTTTTAGTTAAAAAAATTGTAAAATTCATAATTTGTTATAATTTTGAAGTATTGATTTATAATAACAAAGAAAAAACTAACACATTTTTACATTATGAGAAAATTACTTTCTTTAACATTATTGGCTTTGGCTGGCTCTACTGCTTTTGCAGGTGGATATAGAGTTAGTATTCAAGGCCAAAAACAATTAGCTATGGGACACACTGGTGTTGCTGTAGTAAATAGTGCAGAGGTTACTTTTTTTAACCCTGCAGGTATGGCTTACTTAGATAAGAAATTTAATTTATCTGTTGGGGCAAATGGGCTATTTGCTAACACTAAATTTCAAAATTCTCAATATGGTTGGGAAGCTGATACTAAAAATTTTGGAACTCCTTTTAGTGTTTACGCTACTTATAAGTTAAACGACTGGTTTACTGCTGGTTTAGCTGTTTATACACCTTACGGAAGTGCTGTTGAATGGGATCAAGATTGGCAAGGTTCTCACTTGGTAAATAATATTGATTTGCAAGCTATTTTTGTTCAACCTTCTCTTTCTGTAAGAATAGGAGAGCATTTTAGTGTAGGTGGTGGTCCAATTTTTGCTACAGGATCTGTTAATTTTAATAGAAACGTAGATAGATCAACTACAAACTCTGGTGGTGAAAGAACAGATTTAACTATTGAATCAAAAGGAATCACCGCTTGGGGTTATACAGCAGGATTTATGTTTAATCCTACAAATAAATTACGTTTAGGAATGAATTACCGTTCTGAAATAATGATGGAAGCTAGAGATGGTGATGTTACTTTTGGTGATTATCCAGAATTTGGAACTGCACCAACAACAAAATTTAATGCAGATTTGCCATTGCCTGCAGAGTTAACAGTTGGTATGTCTTATAAGGTTACTGATAAATTCTTAGTTGCATTTGATTATAATAGAGCAATGTGGAGTGCTTACAAAAGTTTAGATGTTGACTTTACTAATAATACACCAACACTTCAGGACTCACATAATCCTAGAAATTATAAAAATTCTAGCACTTATAGAGTGGGAATGCAGTATGTTGCAAATGATAAATTTACTTTTAGAGCAGGATGGTATTTTGATGAAAGTCCTGTACAAGATGGTTATTTTGCACCAGAAACACCTAGAAATGACTCTATGGGATATACAGGAGGTTTAACTTATCAAGTAAACAGTAAATTAGGTATTGACCTTTCTTTCCTTTACTTACATTTTGATGAAGTTGATAATTCTTACGACCATGTTAGTGATGGAAGTAGCTTTGGAGGAACATATAAATCTGTTGTTTTCTCTCCAGGAATTGGTATAACATACGGGTTTTAATTTTTAATATTTGAAAGATGAAAAATAAATTTATATACTTAGCTATTTTAGCGGCTGGTTTTGCTTCTTGTGAACCAGAATTTGAGAACGAAGTAGATGCAAACTATACTTCTGGTGATGCAGATTTTACTTCTTATGTAGCAATTGGAAATTCTTTGACCGCTGGTTACATGGATGGAACGGTTTCAAGAGTGGGACAAACTTATTCTTTTCCTAATTTATTAGCTCAAAAATTTGCATTAGTTGGTGGTGGAGCATTCACTCAACCTTCTTATGAAGATGATGCTAGCAATTTAGGAGGATTAATGTTGTTTGGTAATCAAATTGGTTCTACAAGATTAGTGATTGACATTTCTCAAGGTCGTCCAGAAAATTTATCTGGAACTCCATCTATTGAAGTTTCAAATTTACAAGCTACTGCATATAATAATATGGGAGTTCCAGGTGCAAAATCCTTTCATTTGGTTGCGCCTGGTTATGGAAATTTAGCAGGTGTTGCTCTTGGTCAATCTAATCCTTATTTTGTTAGACATGCAACTTCTCCATCAGCTACTGTTTTAGGAGATGCGATGACTAAAAATCCTACTTTTTTCACTAACTGGATTGGTGCTAATGATGTATTATCATATGCTACTAACGGTGGTGCTAAAGCTGACGGTGTTACACCTGCTGCTGACCATAATATTACAGGAAATATGAATCCTGCTACTTATGGAGCTAATGATATTACAAATTCAGATTATTTTGCAGGGGTTTATTCAAATATTATTAATACGTTGACTGCTAATGGTGCTAAAGGAGTTGTTGCTACAATCCCAAGTGTGACTTCTATTCCTTATTTTACAACTGTTCCTTATAATGCATTACCAGCAGAAGCTACGGCATCTAATGCTACTGCAATTGCATTATATCAATTTTTATCAGTTGCGACAGGAGGTAGAATTTCTCCTTTAAATACAACACCTGGTTCAAAAAATCCAGTATTAATTAAAGATACAGATTTAACAAATATTAGTGCAACAATTCAAGCATATGCTGCTGGCTCTGGTAATCCTTTGTTGATGGCTAATGCTGCTGCATTAGGAGTAATTTATGGTCAAGCTAGACATGCTACTGCGGAAGATTTATTTGTTTTACCATCGAGTTCTATTATTGGTCAAGAAAATCCTGCAGGAACAGCTCCTTTTAATGTTAATGGTATAACATTACCATTAGCAAATAAATGGGTTTTAACAACAAATGAAAAAGTAAAAGTTGCAAATGCTACTTCATCTTATAATGCTGCTATCAGATCAATCGCTGCTTCAAAAGGTTTGGCAGTTGCAGATATGAATTTAATCATGAATCAATTGGTTTCTGGGTTGAGAATTGATGACGGTACCATTTATACTGCAAATTATTTCTCACCTACAACCGCAAGTTCTGTGTTGTTTTCATTAGACGGTGTGCATCCAAATCCAAGAGGTTATGCTGTAATTGCTAATGAGATTATCAAAGTGATTAATAATCATTATCATGCTAATATTCCAATTTATTCTCCAGCTAATTTCCCTGGTATAAGTATTGTACCATCAAATTAAGAGTTTAAAAATAATTAAAAAAGAGGCATCATTATTGATGCCTTTTTTTGTAACTTTAAATTTTAAATAAAATCATAATGAATTTAATTATTAAACTTCTTATTAGTACAATAGTAGTTTTTGTACTGTCTTATTTTTTACCAGGTGTTCATGTTACTAGTCTTACAGGTGCTTTAATGGTAGCTGTTGTTTTGGGTTTACTTAATACGTTTTTAAAACCAATATTGGTTTTACTTACAATACCAGTAACTTTTTTTACACTTGGATTGTTTTTATTGGTTATCAATGCTATAATAATTTTAATCTGCGATTATTTTATTCTAGAGTTTCGAGTAGATGGGTTTTTAGATGCACTTTTATTTAGTGTCTTATTATCTATTATTCAGTCAATTTTAAATAAAATTTTTGTTAGCGAAGATTAATTTTTAGCGAATTGAATTTCAGTGAATTAAAAACTTGTTTGGGTTGTAAAAATTCTATAATTTTGCAACCCAAATTTTATGGTACTTAAACAAAAGAAATAATGAACATTACAAAAACGCAGGTTGATGATTTAAATGCTATTGTAACGGTAGCAATTACGAAAGAAGATTATTCAGATAAAGTAGAAAAAGTATTAACTGACTATAGAAAAAACGCATCGGTTCCAGGTTTTAGAAA
The DNA here is from genome assembly GCF_937967675.1 of uncultured Flavobacterium sp. Taxonomy (GTDB): domain Bacteria; phylum Bacteroidota; class Bacteroidia; order Flavobacteriales; family Flavobacteriaceae; genus Flavobacterium. The sequence continues at coordinate 4,388 of NZ_CALBSN010000113.1, forward strand.
AGGTGGAGTTCCAATGAGTTTAATTCAAAAACAATATGGTAAAGCGGTATTGTTAGATGAAGTAAACAAAATTTTACAATCGTCTTTAAATGATTATTTAGTAGCTGAGAAATTAGATATTCTTGGAAATCCACTTCCAAAAGTAACAGAAGATTTCAACTGGGATAATGATAATTTATCTTTTGATTTCGAATTAGGATTAGCGCCTCAGTTTTCAGTAGACTTAACAGCTAAAAATAATGTTACAAAATTCAACGTTATTGCTGATGATAAAATGTTGAATGAGCAAGTGGAAAGAATCCAAAAACAATACGGAAAATTAATTTCTCAATCTGAAGTAAAAGCAGACTACGAAGTAAGAGGGACTTTTACTAATGAAGAAAAAGGAATCAACGCTCCAGCAAACTTTGGGTTAGATATTTTTGCTGATAAAAAAGTAGCAAAAGCATTCATCGGTAAAAAAGTAGGTGATGTTGTAACTATCGGAACTAAAGGTTTATTTGATGACGATCACAAATTAATGGATTACTTAAAAGTAAGTCACGATGATGTTCACGGTTTAGATATCAATGTTCATTTTACAATTGAGGAAATCAATTCGGTTGAAAAAGCGGAATTGAACCAAGAATTATTCGATAAATTATTCGGACCTGGAGTTATCTCTTCTGTAGAAGAATTAAAAGCGAAAATCAAAGAAGATGCTGAAGCACAATTTGCACAGCAAGCAGATCAAAAATTCTTAAACGATGTTACAGAATTCTTAATCGAAACTACAAAATTTGATTTACCAGCGGAATTCTTAAAAAAATGGATTCAAACAGTTGGTGAAACGCCTTTAACTGCTGAACAAGCAGAAGAAGAATACGCAAGATCTGAAAAAGGATTACGTTTCCAATTAATCGAAGGAAAAGTAATGGCGGATAACAACTTACAAATCACATTCGAAGATTTAAAAGCACATACTGCTGATTTAATCAAGAAACAAATGGCGCAATTTGGTCAGTTAAATCCTTCAGAAGATGAAATTAACGGAATTGTAGCTCGTGTAATGTCAAACCAAGATGAAGTAAAACGTTTATCAGAGCAAGTGATGAGTGAAAAATTACTTGGTCTTTACAAAGAGAAAGTAAAAGCTAAAACTAAAGAAGTAAATTACGAACAATTCATCAAAGAAATGTACGGAGAATAATTTCTCGTAAAAAATAATTATCTTTGAGCGTCAAACTAGTTTTGGCGCTTTTTTATTGAAAACCTTTGATTTTACCAATACAGAGATAACCTTACAAATTATATTGTTTTTTAGTTCTATTCATTTAAACTTTTAAACGCTAAACATTTAAACAAAAAATTATGAACTACGGAAAAGAATTTAAAAAATATGCTACAAAGCATCACGGAGTAAACAGTTTATATTACGATAAAATTGTGAGCAGTATGACTCCATACATCATTGAAGAGCGTCAATTAAATGTTGCTTCAATGGATGTGTTCTCTCGTTTGATGATGGATAGAATTATATTCTTAGGAACAGGAGTTGATGATTATGTAGCAAACATTATTCAGGCGCAATTGTTGTTTTTAGAAAGCGTTGATGCTTCTAAAGATATTAGTATTTATATCAATTCACCAGGAGGAAGTGTTTATGCCGGATTAGGAATTTACGATACAATGCAATTCGTAAAACCTGATGTAGCAACTATATGTACCGGAATGGCAGCTTCAATGGGAGCGGTTTTATTATGTGCTGGAGCAGACGGAAAACGTTCAGCATTACCACATTCTAGAGTAATGATTCACCAACCATCTGGAGGCGCACAAGGAGTGGCAACTGATATGGAGATCAATTTGAAAGAAATGTTGAAATTAAAAGAAGAATTATACCAAATCATTTCACAACATTCAAAACAACCTTACGATAAAGTCTACAAAGACAGCGAAAGAGATTATTGGATGATTGCTGCTGAAGCAAAAGAATACGGAATGATTGATGAGGTTTTAACAAGATAAATAAATATAGTTTTCAGTTTTCAGTCACAGTTTTCAGCGATATAACTGTGACTGCATACTGTGACTGCTAACTAAAAAAGGATGGCTAAAGAAGTATTAGAGTGTTCATTCTGCGGAAGGAAAAAGCCTGAAACCAATTTATTAATTGCAGGGATTAATGCGCACATTTGCGACAAGTGTATCGAACAAGCTCACGGAATTGTATTAGAAGAATTAAAACAATCAGGTAATTCCAACTTGATTGCCGATTTAATTCTTTTAAAACCAAAAGAAATTCGTGCGTTTTTAGATGACTACGTTATTGGACAAGATCAAACTAAAAAGGTAATGAGTGTAGCAGTTTACAATCATTACAAGCGTTTGATGCAAATTCAATTAGAAGACGAAGTTGAGATTGAAAAAAGTAATATTTTAATGGTAGGTCAAACCGGAACAGGGAAAACATTAGTAGCAAAAACCATTGCTAAAATGTTGAACGTACCGCTAGCTATTGTGGATGCTACCGTATTAACCGAAGCAGGTTATGTAGGTGAAGATGTAGAAAGTATCTTAACTCGTTTGTTGCAAGCTGCCGATTATGATGTAGCTAAAGCCGAAAGAGGTATCGTTTTTATTGACGAGATTGATAAAATTGCCCGTAAGAGCGATAACCCTTCTATAACCCGAGATGTTTCGGGAGAAGGCGTACAACAAGCCTTGTTAAAATTATTAGAAGGAACCGTTGTGAATGTGCCACCAAAAGGAGGAAGAAAACATCCCGATCAAAAATTTGTGGAAGTAAATACACAAAATATCTTATTCATCGCAGGTGGTGCTTTTGACGGAATCGAAAGAATCATTTCAAAACGTTTAAACAGACAAGCAGTTGGTTATAGTTCGTCTATTGGAACCGACCAAATTGATAAGGATAATTTACTGCAATATTTAATTCCAAAGGACGTAAAAGATTTTGGATTAATTCCGGAAATTATCGGTCGTTTGCCAGTTCTAACGCACATGGATCCTTTGGATGCAGAAACGTTAAGAGCTATTTTAACAGAGCCTAAAAATGCCTTAGTAAAACAATATAAAAAATTGTTTGAAATGGATGAGGTGGACTTAAATTTTGAAGAAGAAGCTCTGGATTATATTGTATCAAAAGCTTTAGAGTATAAACTTGGAGCAAGAGGTTTACGCTCCTTATGTGAAGCTATTTTAACTGATGCTATGTATGAATTACCAAGTTCTGACGATAAACATTTGCAAGTAACAAAACAATATGCTGAGAATAGTTTAAGTAAAAATTTATTACAACGTTTAAAAGCAGTTTCTTAACTTGTAGCTCAGTAAAAACTAAGATAAAGCTCAGAAACGTGTGTTTTTGAGCTTTATTTGTTTAATCGTTGCGCTTTATTCTCCTGCAAGGTTTTCAAAAACCTTGTAGGTGTGAATTGAAATACCTACAAGGTCAAAAAAAGACCTTGCAGGATATTATTTTCCAGACTTAATTCTATTATCGTGTTTGCACAACATTTGACAATTATCTGCTGCCGTTTTTCCGCCCTCGTGCCAAGGGGTAATATGGTCGGCTTCCATTTCATTTAGTTCAAATTTTTCGCCACATTTCACACAAATTCCTTTTTGGCGCTCATAGGCTTCTCGTTTTTGTTTTTCCGAAAAAGTACGAATGCTTAAATGTTTTTCTTTTCGGTTTAATACAAAATAATAAATCCCTTTTTTATTGGATACATCTTCATCTAACATCAACTGCGTAATTTCTTCTTCTAAAACTTTAGCATCTAATTTATCGTTTTTGTATATATTATATAAAGTTCCCCATTCAATCCCTTTCATTTCTTTGCGGTATTTTGGAAACGTAACTTTAACCCAATTAATGACGCTTTGAAAATATAACCATAGTTCATTTGCATTGGGTTCAAACTGATTTTTAGACATGTATTCTTTAATCTTTCCTTCCGAAATCCAATCAATCGCTTTTTCTAAATATTCTTGGCGATTTGCCGAACCGTTCAAGTATTCATCGCCAATTTTTGGACGAGAATTTTTTGAGAAATATCGTTTAGCATCCGACACCCACGAACCAGAATAGACTGCATTACGCAATTCTTGTTCTGTTAATACTTTTCCAGCAATGTTGATGGTTTCAAACCAATCTAATTTTTCGCTATCGGTTCCAGAACAGAAGTACACCATTAGTTTGTACTCCAAAATTTGCTCTTGCTTATCTTTAGGTAAATTATGAAACGCCAAACCGTCAATAGAATAATCGCCATTTACGTATTGGCAAATAGAAATAGTGCGTTGCTGCCCATCAATTACCTCCAATTCTTGGGCTGAGCTTGCTGAACTATCTCGTACTGCCCAGTACATCACATTCAGTGGAAAATTCTTTTGTAACGTATTGATTACCGCATTACGTTCTTTTACATCATAGACAAACTCACGTTGATAAGGCGGACGAATGTCTAGTTTTCCTCCAAAACCTATTACGCCATCATCGTTATTGTCTTTGTAACCATTGGTTAATTCTCTTACGCTAATTTCTTTGAGTTCTATGTTCATAGTTTTTTGTTTTTGATGATTATTCTCATATATGGAATCACGGGTTTATTATTTTTGTCATAATAACCTAATACAGGATGATCTTCTTTAATTGAACCTGTGCCACCACTTTTGTAATAATCTTCTACAAATTTTTTATTCAGACCTTTATCAGCCATTTCCCTGTAAAGATTTCCCTGACCTTGTCCTATTATTTCAAATTGTTTTGGATTATACTTATCTAAAAATGTTATTGGCACTCCAATATTTCCAAAATAATCAACCGGAATATCTTTTGTTTTATCCACATTAATAGCGTCATAATTGTCATAAGTGGGATATTCTTCTGGTGTATATTTCTTGTGGAGGATTAAATCTTCATGTCTTTTGTCTATATCCAAATTTGTAAACCAAACTACACCTGAAACCCGTATCATTCCATCACGTTTATCCGATGCCGTTGCATAATTTTCATATTGGGTATTAATAAAATGTCCTGCCCCGCCTTTAAAACCATAACCTAACCACATTTTATTTTCTTTAATTAATTTGAAAATATCTTTATAGGTTATTGCATTTTGATGCCCTACGATGATAAATTTTTTATCATATTCAATCAATTGCGCTACATATTCCCGAAACAAAGAAAAAGGAGGGTTGGTCACGACAATATCTGCTTGTTTGAGGAGTTCAATACTTTCTTGGCTTCTAAAATCGCCATCGCCTTTCAAGGGTTTCACACCAATTTCATTGGCATCGGGTACTTTGTTCCCATTTTTGTCGCCAATGTATTCGAGATATACGGCTTGTTCGGAAGTGTTTGTACTAAACAAATCGGCATCTTGATTTTTATAACAAGTGGCTATCAATTTTTTTAGTCCTAAATGCTCAAAATTATAGGAGAAATAATGAAAAAAATTGCTAACTCTGGGGTCGTCACAATTACAATAAACGACTTTATCTTTAAAATGCTCTTTATAGTGCCGTAACTCGTTTTCAATATCTGAAAGTTGGGTATAAAACTCGTCTTTCTTATTGTTTTTGGCTTTGTGGAGATTGGTGTTGGAAGATTGCTTTGTCATAGTTTAGTTTAAAAGCGAAGCTTGCTCTTAAACTAATAAGCATAAAAAAAAGGTGTGGTTGCCGTCCGTTTAAATGCTTACGTTCAACTCGGGTACCTGAGAAGACCCTATGCACAAATAAGCACGAACGGTCCACACCAGACTGGTGTGAACCTACGCGACTTATTCTCGTGCATATTGCGAAATTTCTCAGGTTTCGAGTTGAGAGAATAAGAGCTAAAAGCTCAACGATATGTTTATATTTTTATACTCCTATAATTTTTTGTTTTATCTTATTACAAAGGTATTTAAAAGTTCATTAGAAATAAAAAATTTCTTTACTGTACTATTTTTACTTATACTTCATTAATAAATCAACTGCCCTACATCTTTTACTCAAAAGTTGTAGGGCATTTAGTTAAAAGATGTACAGC
>NZ_CALBSN010000114.1 GCF_937967675.1 uncultured Flavobacterium sp.
GGTTCTGGTAAAACTACTTTTTCTGGAAAATTAGCGAACTTTTTAAAAACTAAAAAGAACAAAAAGCCTTTATTGGTTGCTTGTGATATCTATCGTCCTGCGGCAATTAATCAGTTGCACGTAGTAGGTGGACAAATTGGTGTTGAAGTATATTCAGAACCAGAAAATAAAAATCCTGTTGAAATTGCTCAAAACGCAATCAAGCATGCAAAAGCGAATGGTTTCAACGTAGTCATTATCGATACCGCTGGTCGTTTGGCTGTGGATGAAGAAATGATGAACGAAATTGCAAATGTTCACAAAGCAATTCAACCACAAGAAACATTATTTGTGGTGGATGCGATGACTGGACAAGATGCGGTAAACACAGCAAAAGCATTCAACGATAGATTGAATTTTGACGGAGTTATCTTAACGAAGTTAGATGGTGATACGCGTGGTGGAGCTGCGATTTCGATTAAATCGGTAGTGAATAAACCTATTAAATTCATCGGTACAGGTGAAAAAATGGAAGCTATCGATGTGTTTTATCCTTCTCGTATGGCGGATCGTATCTTGGGAATGGGAGACGTGGTTTCCTTAGTAGAACGAGCACAAGAGCAATATGACGAAGAAGAAGCAAGAAAATTACAGAAGAAAATCGCTAAAAACGAATTTGGTTTTGACGATTTCTTAGCGCAAATCCAACAAATCAAGAAAATGGGTAACATGAAAGACCTTGTTGGAATGATACCAGGTGCTGGAAAAGCGTTAAAAGATGTAGAAATTCAAGACGATGCATTCAAACATATAGAAGCAATTATTCACTCGATGACACCTGCTGAAAGAAGTAAACCTTCTATCATTGACGTGAAACGTAAAACTAGAATTGCAAAAGGTTCGGGTAGAAAAATTGAGGAAGTTAACCAATTGATGAAACAATTCGACCAAATGAGCAAAATGATGAAAATGATGCAAGGTGGCGCAGGTAAAAACCTGATGAAAGCCATGGGCGGAATGAAAGGCATGAGATAAACTGTAAAGACGCGATTCATCGCGTCTTTTTTATAGCATATAAAACAACACAACAAACAAAAAACAAATGCAATTATTAGACGGAAAAAAAGTATCGGAAGATATTAAAAATGAGATCGCAGCTGAAGTAGCTCAAATGAAAGCCAAAGGTGAAAAAGTACCTCATTTAGCAGCTATCATTGTAGGTAACGATGGAGCAAGTTTAACGTATGTAGGAAGCAAAGTAAAATCTTGCGAGCGTGTAGGTTTTGAATCGACTTTGATTAAAATGCCTAGCACTACTACAGAAATTGAATTGTTGAAAAAAATCAAAGAATTGAATGAGAATGACGATATTGATGGATTCATTGTTCAGTTGCCGTTACCAAAACAAATTGACACTCAAAAAATCATTGAAGCTATTGATCCAAGTAAAGATGTAGATGGTTTTCATCCTGAAAATTTTGGAAAAATGGCTTTAGATATGTCTACTTTTATTCCGGCAACACCATTCGGAATTTTAGAATTATTAGAGCGATATAATGTACCAACTGATGGTAAACACACTGTAGTTATTGGGAGAAGCCACATTGTAGGAAGACCAATGGGGATTTTAATGGGAAGAAAAGGTTTTCCTGGAAATTCAACGGTAACGGTTACACACAGTCATTCTAAAAACATCAATCAAATTACGTCTCAAGCCGATATTATTATTTCTGCATTAGGAGTTCCTAATTTCTTAAAAGCAGAAATGGTAAAAGACGATGTAGTTGTAATTGATGTAGGGATCACAAGAGTTGAAGACGAAACAACTGAAAAAGGATACAGAATTGTAGGTGATGTAGATTTTGAAAACGTATCTAAAAAAGCTTCCTATATTACGCCAGTTCCAGGTGGAGTAGGACCTATGACCATTGCAATGTTATTGAAAAATACGTTGTTAGCGAGAGAGCAGAAGAGAAATAAATAAAATATTATAAACAATATTTGTAACCCAAATTCGAAAGAGTTTGGGTTTTTTATTTGAAAATTTATTAAAATAGGCAGAAAAACTACAGCAATGGTTTGTTTAAAGGTTTTTAAATTGCGTGTTGAAAATAGCATAAACTTTATGTTATTTATGAGTTGTAACCAATTTTTGAAGAAAATAATCGAAAAAAAAGAGTGCTAATGATACAAAAAACAAAAAGATGAAAAGAAAAAACATTTCAAAAAGTGTAAAAAAAATATCCATTTTATGCTTTTCGTTAACATTATTAATTTCTACAATTAGTTGTAATAAAAATGATGATAACCTAACTTGTGGATGTAATTCTGATATTAGAGCAACAATCCCAGAATCCGCGAACTTAATTGGACAACTTGTTTATAAAAAACAGCTTGACCCAAATGATAACTTTTACAATAACAAATTTTGGATAACTTATGTTGAACCAGATTGTAACAACTGTGTTCATCACATGATTGTTTGTAATGAGAATTTTTTATCATCCTTTAACGATGTTAAAGAATTGCCTATTGGACAATCAATATCAGTGAAATTTTCTGGACAATTAAAAGAAACTTGTATAAAAAAATTTGATATTTCGAGCATTTCTTACGAACATATAACATTAACTAATATTGAAAGACAATGAAAAATTACTTTTTCTTCATTTTTGTAATAATGCCTTTGACATTAATTGCTCAAGAAAAAATTTCATTTATAAATCAAAATGAAAAAATGATATAAATGATACAGTTAAAAATGTTACAAAGAAAGTTAATGGTGGTTATAATGGATTGTCAGACAGAGTAAATAAATTTAATAGCTGTGAAAATTATATAGATTGTATAACAGAATAAAAATGAAAAAAATGAAAAAAAAAGGTAACAATATTTTAATAGCTACAGTAACAATCTGTTTATTATTATTTTCTTTTAAAATTATAATACAAGATTCTTCAATTGTTGGCACTTGGATATCTGAAAATGATACAAATTGGAAAATAAATTTTGATTCAAATGGAAACTCAATATGGTTTTATAACAATTCACAGACAGATACTTATGTATATTCATTAAACAATAGTTCTCCAAAGTGTAACAATAATGTTTTAGTAAATTCAAAAACAAATTACCTAACTTTAACAAATAATTCCGATATAAATGATAAAATTTGCTACGAAGTATATAGTATTAGTTCATCTAAGTTAACTTTGAGAGAAATTAATAGTAGTTCTTTATTAATTTTTGATAAGGAATAAAACCTCTTACAACCACAGTTTGTAACAATAGCGGCTTTTGTGTAAAAATAAAAGTCGCTTTGTTTTTGTAAAGTTTGTAACAAAAAAGTTTAGTTATTTTTTATTCCGCTACTGAAATATATATTAGAAACGTTCGAAAACTACCTTTTTAATTATATAACATTATAAATAGTATAGCTTGAGTTATAATCATTTTTGATTGTTAGTTATCTATTTTTGCTGATAATTTTCATGAAAGTGTTAATTACAAAAAAAAGCCATTTCATTTGAAATGGCTTTTTTTTTTATCTCTTTTGATAATCCGAAGTAAAGAATAATTCTACTGTTGGATATTTTTGTTGGGTCATTTGGATAGAGAAATCGCTATCGGCTAAGAACACCAATTGTCCGTATTTATCATGGCCTAAGAACTTTTGCTTCACACGTTTGAATTCGGCAAATTCTTCATTTTTAGGATCTTGTGGTTTTACCCAACACGCTTTAAAAGAAGGGAAGTTTTCATACGTACATTTTGCACCATATTCATGCTCTAAGCGGTATTGAATAACTTCGTATTGAAGCGCTCCTACAGTTCCAATTACTTTTCTTCCGTTCATTTCTAAAGTAAATAATTGGGCAACACCTTCGTCCATTAATTGGTCGATTCCTTTTTCTAACTGTTTTGATTTCAAAGGATCAGCGTTGTTGATGTATCTGAAATGTTCTGGTGAGAAACTTGGAATTCCTTGGAAATTCATTTGTTCTCCTTCAGTTAGTGTATCTCCAATTTTAAAGTTACCCGTATCATGTAATCCCACGATATCGCCAGGATAGGAAATATCAACAATCTCTTTTTTCTCAGCAAAAAACGCATTCGGACTTGAGAATTTCATGTTCTTTCCAAGTCTAACATGTAAATACGGTTTGTTTTTTTCAAAAGTTCCCGATACAATTTTGATGAACGCCAAACGGTCACGGTGTTTTGGGTCCATATTCGCATGAATTTTAAACACAAATCCACTGAATTTGGTTTCATCAGGTTGTACTAATCTAGTGTCGGATTCTTTTGCTCTTGGCGTTGGCGCAATTTCTATAAAACAATCTAATAATTCACGAACTCCAAAATTATTCAAAGCCGAACCAAAGAACACCGGTTGTAAATCGCCTTCCAAATATTCTTCACGGCTAAATGGAGGATAAACTTCATCGATTAATTCCAATTCTTCTCTTAATCGGTTTGCTGGTTTTTCACCAATAATTCCTTCTAATTCTGTACTATTGATGTCGTTAAAAGCAATCGTTTCTTCAATGTTTTTACGACTATCGCCTTCAAAAAGGTTGATGTTCTTTTCCCAAATATTATAAATTCCTTGAAAATCGTATCCCATTCCAATAGGGAAACTTAATGGTGTAACTCGAAGTTTTAATTTTTTCTCTACTTCATCCATCAAATCGAAGGCATCTTTACCTTCACGGTCTAATTTGTTGATGAAAACAATCATTGGAATGTTTCGCATTCTACAAACTTCTACCAGTTTTTCTGTTTGTTCCTCAACCCCTTTTGAAACATCGATGACTACGATTACACTGTCAACAGCGGTTAAAGTTCTAAAAGTGTCTTCTGCAAAGTCTTTGTGACCTGGCGTATCTAAGATGTTGATTTTTTTATCTTTATAATTGAAAGCCAAGACAGAAGTGGCTACCGAAATTCCTCTTTGTCTTTCAATCTCCATGAAATCGGAAGTAGCTCCTTTTTTAATTTTATTACTTTTTACAGCTCCAGCCTCTTGAATTGCGCCTCCAAACAACAATAATTTCTCGGTTAAAGTCGTTTTTCCGGCATCGGGATGCGAGATAATTCCAAAAGTTCGTCTTCTTGCTATTTCTTCTATAAAACTCATTATTCAAAATTTTGTGCAAAAGTAACTTTTTTTTGTAGAAATTTCTGTTAATAGTCGCTTATAAATGTTGTGGAATAGTCTCGAATTGTTATTTTTGTCGATTACAACTAAAAATGTATAAATAATTATGAAAATTAGTCGCTTACTTATTTTTGTTTTCTTAATAACACCTTACTTTTTATTAGCCCAAACCAAGGAAGTATTATTTTCAATAGACAATCATCCTTATTACACGGATGAATTCATCAGAGTGTACAATAAAAATTTGGATTTGGTAAAAGATGATTCTCAAAAAGATTTAGATAAGTATTTGGATTTGTTTGTTGGATACAAGCTAAAAGTTGAAAAAGCAAATAAATTAGGTCTGCAAAACGGTTCTAATTATCAAGCGGAGTTGAAATCTTATAGAAATCAACTATCAAAAAATTATTTAAATGACTCAAAAGTTACTAATGAATTAGTTCATGAGGCATATGATAGAATGCAACAAGAAGTTAGAGCTTCTCATATTTTAATTTTATTAGATGAAGGAGCCCTGCCACAAGATACACTTAAGGCCTATAATAAAGTTTTAGATATTAAAAAAAGATTAGATGCAGGTGAAGATTTTGTAACTGTTGCAAAACAAACTTCCGAAGACCCATCTGTAAAAGAAAATAATGGAGATTTAGGGTATTTTTCGGCTTTTAGAATGGTTTATCCATTTGAAAATACAGTATATAAAACTAAAGTTGGTCAGGTTTCAAAGCCATTTCGTACTCGTTTTGGTTATCACATTGTAAAAGTAACCGATAAAAGAGCAAATAGAGGTGAGGTTACAGTTGCACACATCATGATTGTAAAGCCTAATAATTCAGATATTGCTCAAGCTGAAAAAGCAAAAGCTACTATAGAAGATATCTATAAAAAGATACAACAAGGTGAAAGTTTTGAGAGTTTAGCCCAACAATTTTCTGAAGATAAATCTTCTGCTCCAAAGGGTGGTGTTTTACAACGTTTTGGTTCAGGTCAGTTGAGTTCGGAAGAGTTTGAAAATGTGGCTTTTGAGTTAAAAGAAAAAAATCAGATTTCAGCTCCATTTCAATCGCAGTTCGGTTGGCATATTGTAAAATTAATTGAGAAACATCCTTTACGTTCCTTTGATGAAATGAAGTCTGATTTAGAGGAAAAAATTAGAAAAGATGAACGTTCTTTATTAATTACCAATTCATTAGCAAAAAAGTTAAGAGCAAAATATACTTATGTTAAAGATGCAAAGGTTTTAGCTCAAATTAAGAAAAGCGTTACAGAGGATTTTTACAGTCAAACCTGGCAAATTCCTGCAAATTTGAAAGAAATGAATCTTTCTTTGTTGACTATTAATAAAACTCAAAAGGTTACAGCACCATCGTTTTTAAATTTTATTTACACTCAACAAAAATCGAATATCAAAACAAAACCCGTTGCTAAATTGGTAGATGAATTGTTTGAAAAATTCACAGATGAACAATTAACTAATTACTACAATGAAAATTTAGAAAATGAATTTCCTGAATTTCGTTATGTAATGGATGAATATCGAGATGGATTGTTATTGTTTGATTTAATGGAAAAGGAAATATGGAATAGAGCTAAATCGGATACCACAGGTTTGATGAATTTCCACAAGGCTAATATTGAGAAGTACCAATGGAAAAAAAGATATGATGTAGATATTTTATCTTCAACTGATAAATTAATCATTGAAAAAGCACAAAAATTTCTCAAAAAGGGCAAGTCATTAGAGTATATAAAAGAAAAGTTAAACAACGATGGAAAAGTAAATGTTATGGTAAAATCAGGACTTTACGAAGAAGACTATGATATATTATCTCAATATTCAAATGCTGCAGTTGGTGTTACATCGGTTGTAAATAAAGATAAATACTATTTTGTAGTTAATGTGAAAAGAATTAATGAAGCAGGGCCAAAAGAATTTGCCGATTGTAAAGGTAAGGTGATTAGTGATTATCAGCAGTTTTTAGAAAATAACTGGGTTGATGAATTGAAGAAAGAATTCCAAATTAACATTAATAAAGAAGTTTTTTCCAAAGTAAAATTACAATTAACTAAATAATATGCGGTTTTTCATATCCATATTTTTACTTTCAATGATGCTTTTTTCCTGTGATTATTTCAAATCAGAGAAAAAGCCTAGGGCCATTGCACGGGTTGGTGAAAGTTATTTATTTGAATATGATATAGAGAATTTAGTACCAAAAGGAACTTCAAAAAAAGATAGTATAGCGATAGTAAAATCATTTATTGATAGATGGGCTTCTCAAAAAATACTATTTGAAGCTGCGGAACGAAATATAGGGAAAGAAAAAGTTTCAGAGTTTAATACTTTAATAGAACAATATAAAATTGATTTATATACAAAAGCCTACATTGAAGAGTTGGTAATAAGACAAATTGACACTACGGTAACTGAAGAACAGATTAAACAATATTATAATGAGAATAAGCAATATTTTAAAAATTCTTCAGAACTAGTGAAACTCAGATATATAAATTTAGTTAAAGAAAATCCAAAATTCTCTAAAATTAAATCAAAGTTTAGTTCCTTTACCAAAAAAGATAGAAAAGAGTTGGAGCAATTGGCTGTACAATTTAAAAGTTATGCTTTTAACGACTCTATTTGGGTAGATATCAATCAAGTTTATGAGAAAATACCGTTTATTAATATAGAGAATAAGCAAAAATATATCTCAAATGGAATGAATTTTCAATATCCCGATTCAACAACAGTTTGGTTGGTTAAAGTGAATAATGTTTTACCAAAGGATAGCGCCACGCCTCTTGAGTTTTTAAAACCAACCATTAAGCAGATTATTATAAATAAAAGAAAATTAGAATTAATTAATACAATAGAAAAAGAGATTACGAATGATGCCATTAAAGACAATAAATATGAAGTTTATAAATAAAAAATTCCTTTTCACCGTTTTAGTTTTAGTTAATATTACGGTCATTGCACAACCCAAAAAAGAGAAAGTAGATGGAGTAATTGGTGTAGTAGGTGATTATGTAGTGCTGGATTCTGATATTGATTTGGAATTAATTCAATTAAAAGCGCAAGGTATCGATACAAAAAACATTACACGATGTCAATTGTTTGGTAAACAGTTAGAAGATAAATTGTATGCTCACCATGCTATTCAAGATAGTATTGTTGTTACTGACGCTGAAGTAAATAGTTTTATGAATGAACAATTAGATGCGATGGTGCAGCAAATTGGTTCGATTGAAAAAGTAGTTAAGTTTTATAAGAAAAAAAATATAGAAGAATTTAAGTCTTATTTTTTTGAAATTATAAAGATGAATAAGTTAACATCTCAAATGCAAAAGAAGATTGTTGATGAAATTACCATAACTCCTGAGGAGGTTCGTAACTTTTTCAAAGAAATTCCAGCAGATGAAATTCCAACATTTGGTGCTGAAATGGAGGTTGCTCAGATTGTCGTAAAGCCTGTAATAACAGATGAAGAAAAGAAAAGAGTAGTAGAAAAATTAAAAGAAATAAGACAAGATGTATTAAATGGTGCTAGTTTTTTCAGTAAAGCGGTTCTGTTTTCTGAAGATCCAGGTTCAAGTTCTAACGGAGGGTATTATAAAATTAATCGTAAAACTGGATTTGTAAAGGAATTCAAAGAAGTAGCCTTTAGTTTAGCTGAAGGAGAAATTTCGGAACCTTTTGAAACAGACTATGGATATCATATCATTATGGTTGATAAAATTAAAGGTCAAGAGGTTGAATTGCGTCATATTTTAATTTCGCCAAAAGTTTCAAATCAAGCAATGAAAGACGCTAAGGCTAAAATCGAAGATATTCGAGCGAAAATTTTAAACAAAGAAATAACATTTGCTGATGCTGCTAAGTCTTCATCTGATGAAAAAGAAACCAAAAATAATGGTGGAGTTTTATTAAATCCTAGAACTATGGAGCCTAGATTTGAATTAACAAAAATGGATCCAGCCTTATATGGTCAAGTTTCATCATTAAAAGATGGTGAAATTTCATTACCAATTTTAGATGAAGACAGATCTGGTGGTGGTTTAAAATTTTATAAAATTATAACAGTTAATAATAGAACCGAAGAACATTTAGCTGATTTCGCGAAAGATTATTTAAAAATAAAAGAGCTAGCCTTGAAAGATAAGCAAATTAAAGAAATTGCTAAATGGAGTGAAGAAAAAATAAAAGAAACCTATATTAAAATATCGGACGAATACAAAGATTGTGATTTTACTAATAATTGGTTAAAAAAATAAATCATAAACCCTTTGAATGTTCAAAGGGTTTATGATTTATTTTATATTTTAGTGTAATAATAATTAAGTTCAAATTTTTAAATCCTAAATTTATTATGTCAGATGTAGCAGCCATTCAGGAATTAGTTGAAAGACAAAAAGCATTAAAGCAGGAAATTGCAAAAATAATTGTAGGTCAGGATGAAGTCGTACATCAAATTGTGATGAGTATTTTTTCTGGTGGACATGCTTTATTAATTGGTGTTCCCGGATTAGCAAAAACTTTAATGGTTAATACTATTTCGCAAGCTTTAGGATTGAATTTCAAAAGAATTCAGTTTACACCTGATTTGATGCCGTCGGATATATTAGGAAGTGAAATTTTAGATGAAAATCGTCATTTTAAATTCATCAAAGGACCAATATTTTCCAATATTATTTTGGCAGATGAAATTAACAGAACGCCGCCAAAAACGCAAGCTGCTCTTTTAGAAGCTATGCAAGAACGTGCGGTGACTGTAGCCGGACATCATTATAAATTAGATTTGCCTTATTTCGTATTAGCAACTCAAAATCCAATTGAGCAAGAAGGAACTTATCCGTTACCAGAAGCGCAATTAGATCGTTTTATGTTTGCTGTGAAATTGGATTATCCAAGTTTTGAAGAAGAAGTAAATGTAGTAAAAGCAACCACTTCTGATTTTAAACCTGTGGTAAATTCTTTATTTACTGCTCAAGAAATTATTGATTTTCAAAATGTAATTCGTAAGTTACCCGTTGCTGATAATGTAATTGAATATGCAGTTTCGTTAGTAAGCAAAACGCGTCCCGATAATCCACTTTCAAACGAATTTGTGAAAACATATATCGATTGGGGTGCTGGTCCAAGGGCTTCGCAAAATTTAATTTTGGCAGCAAAAACCAACGCCGCTTTTAATGGTAAATTTTCTCCAGATATCGAAGATGTAAAAGCAGTAGCCATTGGAATTCTTCGTCACAGAATCGTAAAAAATTACAAAGCCGACGCCGAAGGAATTTCGGAAGA
>NZ_CALBSN010000115.1 GCF_937967675.1 uncultured Flavobacterium sp.
ACCATGTCATTTAATCCATAACATAGTTTTTTAATTCTGTCCGTGATTTTGTCAAACATTACTGGCTCCTTATGGCCATCTCTTTTTACTACATACATAAGCTTTTTAGTTTTTGAAAACAGACAATCCCTTCCCTGCTTTCGGTTAATATTAATGAACTAAAGCGCGAGTCTCCCGACATTTTATAGCGCCCTATATTTTATTTATTTTTAGAAATCAGCGTCGAAGCTAATTTTACTTGATTCTGAATCCGAGTTCATTACACCCGCTTTTTGATATTCCGCAACGCGTTTTTCGAAGAAATTCGTTTTTCCTTGTAACGAAATCATATCCATAAAATCGAATGGATTTGAAGAGTTGTAAACTCTATCACAGCCTAATTCTACCAATAATCTATCGGTTACGAATTCTAAATATTGCGTCATTAAAGTAGCATTCATACCAATTAAACTCACTGGCAATGATTCCGTGATGAATTTTCTTTCTATATTTAATGCATCTACAATAATTTCCGTAATTCTTGCTTTTGGCACTTTGTTTACAATATGATGCGTGTGTAAGTGAACCGCAAAATCACAATGCATTCCTTCGTCACGAGAAATTAATTCGTTTGAAAAGGTTAATCCTGGCATTAATCCACGTTTTTTTAACCAGTAAATCGAACAAAAAGAACCAGAGAAGAAAATTCCTTCCACTGCTGCGAAAGCAATTAATCGTTCTGCAAACGAATCTGATTCAATCCATTTTAAAGCCCATTGTGCTTTTTCTTTGATAGCTGGAAACACTTCAATTGCATGGAATAACTGATTTTTCTCTGCTTCGTCTTTCACATACGTATCAATTAATAATGAATACGTTTCACTGTGAATGTTCTCCATCATAATTTGGAAACCATAGAAGAATTTCGCTTCTGGATATTGCACTTCGTTAACGAAATTTTCCGCTAAATTTTCATTTACAATTCCGTCAGAAGCAGCAAAGAATGCTAAAATATGTTTGATGAAATATTTTTCGTCATCGTTTAATTTATTGTTCCAATCGTTTAAATCTTGATGTAAATCAATTTCTTCTGCTGTCCAAATACACGCTTCTTGTTTTTTGTACCATTCCCAAATATCTTGGTGTTTGATAGGAAAAATTACAAATCGATCTTTGTTTTCTTGCAAAATAGGTTCCACTATAGACATAGCTATTTGATTTTAAAAATGTTAATGATTGGTTAAATTGACTTATTAGGGGATTACAAAGTTTGTCATTTGAAATGAAAAATGAAAGGCAAACTTATTCACAATTGGAGCAAGTTTTTAACAAAGCTGATAATTGTCAGTAAATTAATATAGGTTTTTAATTTACTGAATATCAATAAGTTAAAAACATATAAAACAACTGTTAAAACCTTGTAAGCAACTGAAAAATAAGTAGCTCACGAGTGTTTTTTAAACGATAAAAACGAGATTATTTTTTTAACTCTTTTGCTACTTTGTCTAATTCGTCAAACCATTGTTGTCCGAATTTTCTAACTAGTGCTTCTTTCACAAATTGGTACACCGGAACTCCTAATTCTTCACCTAAAGCACAAGCATCTGAACAAATATGCCATTTGTGGTAATTCACCGCTGCAAAATCTGAATATTCCTTAATTCGGATAGGATATAAATGACAAGAAACTGGTTTTTTCCAATCTACAATTCCTTGATTGTAGGCTTGTTCGATTCCACAAAGTGCCGTTTTTCCGTCAAAAATTACGTAGGCACAGTCTTTTCCATCGATAAGTGGTGTTTCTAATTCACCAAAATCGGAGACTACGTGCGTTCCTTGTGCTTCAATGGCTTTTATTCCTTCAGGACGAAGAAAGGGTTTTACTTTTGGAAAAATTTCAGCTAAAATTTTGGTTTCTTCCTCATCTAAAGGAGCACCCGCATCGCCATCCACACAACAAGCGCCTTGACAAGCTGACAAGTTGCAAACGAATTCTTTTTCTAAGATTTCTTCGGAAACGATGGTTTTATTTAACTGAAACATAT
>NZ_CALBSN010000116.1 GCF_937967675.1 uncultured Flavobacterium sp.
TTTTACTATTTTTGTTAAAAAGATTGTGAGTTTTTTCACAGTCTGACGTTATGCATCATGCAAAAGACAAAGTATAAATAACTAATGAATACAACAAATACAATGAAGATGAAAAAAGAAATCCGAAAATTAAATTTAAGCATTATTGGACTTTCAATATTTGCTTTAATAATTTATTCTAATAATTGCGAAGCACAAGTTGCTACAATTACTGTAAACAACATTAACACCAACGTTATGACCAATACAAAATTGTTGTTTGGAATCACATTTGATTCAAGGACAAGTTTAACAGGAAATGGTAGTAATGGTCAAATAGGTTATTACAATGCAAATGCAACAATAATTCCTGAAGTAGATGCTTTATTCAATGATTTTCCTTACACAACTATTCGATATCCGGCAAATGGTATTGCGGTAGGGTTTGAATGGAAAAAATCTATTGATACTCTTGGACAGATTGGCCCTAGACCAAATCAGGATATAATGGGTAGTTTGGGATCGCCCCAGCCCGTAAATTTCGGATTCGATGAATTTATGGCTATGTGTGAAGCGAAGGGTTTAACCGGTGCCGATATCCAAATAATGGTGCCTATTTATGACGAAAGTAATACGAATCTTAACACTACTCAAGCTGCAGGAGCAATTCCAAATATGATTGCAAGCAATGCAGACTGGGTAGAGTATTGCAATAGTCCTAATGACGGTAATCATCCTTGGGCTGCCTTGCGAGCAGCCAATGGTCACCCCCAGCCTTATAATATTAGAATATGGAATATAGGCAACGAACCATGGTCCCAAAATGAATATGGAGCAAGCAGTATAAACTGCAATACATATTTAAGTGATGTAACGCCCATTATTGATGCCATGCTAGCTGTTGATCCAACGATAAAAATAACACTTCCAACACAGGGAAATGGTGCAGCAGGAACATGGGCAAATGCAATCTTGAATTCCCAATTAGCACAACAAGGAAAGATATATGCTCTATCTCAGCACTTTTTTGGCGATGAAGATCTGACCACCAATTCTCCAAATATCCATTCAGTTAACACACAAATCAATGCCCTAGTTAATGCTGCCGCAAGTAGTAATATAAAAGTATTTATTGGCGATTATGCGCACGCCATCAATCCGCAGATTGGATCTACTCTCGCCCAGCAAAATTTGGCTATGCAATGGGAAGGAGCCGTTTTTGAAGCCGATGCATTATTGATGCTTTCTCAAAAGTCCACGATAGAAAGGGCAAACTTTTGGGCATATGGCAATGCATTAGCCCAATGGCACCCGATTAGAAAAAACGGGCCGTCAAACTACACCTTGCTACCTGGTGCCCAAATTTACAAAATACTGAAACCGATTTTTTTAGATAACTCAATTCAAATAACAACTACTTCTCCTACTGCTAGTGATGGAATTCCTTATTCAATTCGCTCAAATGCATTCATATCAAATGACCTGAATCACATCAATATTGTGGCAGTAAATCGAGATAGAGTTAATAGTGTGCCATTACAAGTCAACGGTGTTAATGGTTACATACTCACAAATTCCCGGCTTCTATCTGCAGCATCAAATACATCAGAAACAATTGTTGAGACTATTCCTGCAACTGATAATTCTGGAAATTACATAATGCCGCCTATGAGTTTATTAATATTAGAATACACTAATACGACAACTGGGCTTGATGATATAAATTTTAACAATTCAGTATTTCAACTATTCCCGAATCCCGCTGATAACGTTTTACATTTTTCAGAGCCACTTAATAATATTGAAGTATTTAACTCTAGTGGTCAAAAAGTGATAAGCAAAATGGAGTGTGTAGATAATATATCGGTAGAACAACTTACTCCAGGTATTTATTTTATTAAGTCAGACAAATTATTAGCAAAATTTATTGTAAAAACTAAAAAGTGAATAGAACGAGAAATAATTGCACGAATGCATAACAGCGGTTTGGCAAAAAAGCGGGTTCATTGTTTAAATGAAGCTTTGAGCTTCGTGTCAAACTCAGTGCTGGCAGACAGTTTAGTGCTTCGAAATCCGCTTCTTCGCCAAGCCGCAAACCGTTACCTGCTATGTTAAAAAAAAATCGTGCTAAAAACGACATCTTTTGACATAGCAAACAATTAATTTTGAAGAAATTAAAACAAACATAATATAATCAATGAGAAAAATTTATTTATTCCTTATTCTATTTTGTAGTATCAATATTTACTCAAATGATACAATAACAGCCATTTCAACCAAAAACCTAAACTTAAGAGCAAATCCAAATGTAGATTCAAAAGTAATTTCTGAAATAACTTTAAATGACACTTTATTAATTACAGAAACAGAAAATGGCTGGAGTAAAGCAATTTATAAAGACTCATTAAGTGGATATGTTAAAAATGAATTTGTAAAAGAAATTACAAGTGAAAAAGAAACTATAAAACTTCTTCTTTTAAAGAAGCTTTTGAAAAGTTATTTTTTAATTGCTTTGCTTTTTGTTTCTGCAATTTGTTTTGGACTACTTTATCTTTTAAAAAACAAATTGGTTCAATTAGACATTATAGGTAATTTTTCATTAGTTATTAAATCTTTTTTAATTGGCTTTATAATAACAATTATTGGAACTTTATACTATTTCTATGATTTATTCTCATTTTTCAAAATCGTTGGAATTGGAATTTTACTAATAATCTTATACTACAGAATATCTTTCATTTTTAAAATTGAAAAGCAAATAAAAGATGATAAATTAATTTTAAATAACAATTCAAAAGAAAACATTAAAAATATTTCAAAAGAAATTGTTAGAGAACAAATTACAAATGAAAATAACAAATTAGCAGAAACTGAACGTAATTTAGACAATGCAATTAGTAAAACAAATGAAATAAAAAGACAACAATTTAATCTGATAAAAGAAAAATTAATTGAGTTATATGGTTCTGAAAACACAAACGAATTAATAAATAATGAAAAACCTTTTGTTGGTTTACATAAAGTTTTCCTTGACTACTTTATTGGAAATCCTGAAAAAATAAATGAAAGTTCTGACGCAGATAATAAATGGGAAACATATTTTTATGATAAAATAAACAATCGTGGTAATGATGGTACATATAGATTAAAAATAAACATCCAAAACGATTTAGTTACAAGTTTTCAAATAAGATAAAAACAATGGAAAAAATACAACAAATAGTAGATTTATTAGACCAACATATTGACGATATTGATTTTGCAAAATCAAATATTTCAAAAATTGAAAATGAAATAGAAAGAAAAAAGAATAATATTTGGCGAGCATCTGAACTTGAAAAGTCAATTAAGAAAAACGAAAGAAATGTTTACCTTGAGTTTCTTTACTCCTTTATAATAATTGGTTTAATCCTATATTTAATATTCTAATGAAATTCCTAAAATTTACTTGTTTATTATTGTTGCTTTTATCAACTCAATTTGCTTTTTCACAAACTTATATTGTAAAACCAAAAACTTTAAATGTAAGAGCAGAAAGAAACACAAATTCTGATGTAATCGCAAAAATTTATGAAAACGATACAATTAGAGCGATTTCAGTTGAAGGCGATTGGATTAAAATTAGCATTTCAGAAAAACAAGGTTTTGTAAAAAAAAGTTTTTTGGAAGAAATCAATCTAAATGAACCTACAACAAAAAGTGGTTTCAAATATGGTTTTAAAAAGGCTTTTTCAACTTCATTTATTATTACACTTATTTTGCTATTAGGATATAGAAGTTTTAAAGGAAGAGTTAAAGATGGTAGACGTTCTAAAGGTTATCGTGAATATGATATAACTTTTAAAGATTATATTATAGATGGCATTTATGCACTTATAATAAGTTTAGTTATAGCTTTGATAGCTGGAATTTTAGCTTGGATAAAAACATTTTAATATGAATTTAATAAAATCTAAATCTTCAATAATTGCTCTATTTTTTAATGGGCAATTAGCTCATATTATTAACCCTTGGGTTTTATCCGTAGATTACGAAAATGAAACTATTACTGTAGAAAAAAGGAATTGGTATTTCATTGGAATAAACAAAAATATCATTGCTTTTAGATTTATAAGAAACATAAGAGTTGACGAACATCTTTTTGGAGCAAATATTAGTATAAAAGCAACTGGCGGTTGGGTTGAAGCCAAATATTTATCAAAAAATGATGCTGAAACATTCAAAAATTCCCTTTTTGAATACAACAAAGGCAGAAATAACTATATAATTTTTTCATAAATGAAACCAAATCTATTCAATTTTGCAACTAAAGAACTTTCACAAGATGCTTTTTTTACTTGGTTTTTAAATTGGGCGAATAATGAATTGAATGAACTAAACCCAAGTCTTAATGAAACTGCAAAAGATTTTATAAAAACACTTATAGGTGTTCCTAATAATTACATTATTACAAAAGTTATTGCTGGCAGACAATGGAACAATATTGATATTTGGGCAGAAGTTAATGATGAATATTTTATTGGCATTGAGGATAAAACAAACACTGGAGAGCATTCTAACCAGTTAGAACGCTACAAGGAAATTGTAACAAAACACTACAAGGACAAACCTCACAAAACTATTTTTATATACTTAAAAACAGGAAATGAAAGCTTGTCTACATTGAATTTAATAAAACAAAAAGGCTACAAATCAATAGACAGAAAAGCAATTTTAGACATTTTTAATAAACGACAAATTAATAGTGAAATATTTAATGATTTTAAGGAATACCTAACAGAAATTGAAAATTCTACAAATTCATTTAACAAATTCCACAAAATAACTTCTGATTGGAAAGCAAGTGAAGGTTTTTATTTAAAACTCCAAGAGAATATAGATGAATGGACAGACTGGAGATATGTTGCAAACCAAATGGGTGGATTTTTAGGTTTTTGGTATCATTGGAAAGGAACAAAAGAAATTTCTGAAATTTATATTCAAATTGAAAATGCTTTTAATAATGGCATTAAATTGGTAATTAAAATAGCTGGTTGGGAGCAAAAAACTCATATTCTTTATCATACCTTAAATGAGTTAAAACCTTTTGCTGAAAGAAACAATATTATAATTAACAAACCTGACAAATATAGAGCTGGAAATACTTCAACTTTAGCTGTGGTTCAAAACGCTTTCCAAACTGATGATGATGGAAATTTTGACTTTGAATTATTTTTAGTAACATTGAGAAATTTAGAAAAAACGATTGATGAATATTGTTGTAACAAAAAAACACAGCAGGTAACACAGGTTTTGCAAGATTGCGGGAATTAGGCTTAATTTAAAGTCAGTTTTGTATCTTTGAGTTAAGGTTTAACCGAAAGTTTCGGTTTCTTTAGTCCGCAACCTCGCAAAGCCTGGGAACGTTAGGCGTCATTGTAGCGAACCGCAAAACCGACAGACAAACCGACAAATAATAGAAATAAAAAAACTAAATTTGCGACATTAACGAATTGACAAAATAATGGCGAAGAAAGAAATATTGACAGATTTATGGGTTTATGAATTGCTTAAAGAAGCAAATATCGACTTACACCCACAAGGAAGCAACATAAAAGACATTGACAACGCTTTAAAATCGGCATCAAAAGCTGGAACTGGAAAAGTTGGTTTTCCTGAATATAGCGGAATTGTTAAAGACTTCGTTTTAGTTATTGAAAACAAAGCAGATGTTTCATTTCATATAAAGCGAAATGATAAAGATGTAATTTGTAATGAAATTGCAAACGTAAAAAATTATGCTGTAAATGGAGCTTTGTTTTATGGCAAACATTTAGCAAAAAATACAAATTATAAAAAATTCATTGTTTTCGGAGTTTCAGGTAACGAAAAAAGGCACAAAATTTCACCAATCTTTATTGATGAAAGAGGAGGTTACAAAGAACTTGAAGATGTTGAAACGTTTACACTTTTCAATGAAAAAAACATTGATGAATACTACACAAAAAATATTTTAAAAGAACAAACACCTGAAGAAAAAACAGCAGAAGAAATCCTAAAAGACGCAAAAAATCTTCACGAAGATTTAAGAAATTATGGCAGTATTCAAGATAAGGATAAACCCTTAATTGTTTCTGGTATTCTTTTGGCTTTGCGTGAAATGGAACATAAAGGTTTCAGTATTGAAAGTTTAATTGGAGACGAAACAAACACAGATGGCGAAAAAATTTATGAAGCCATTGAAAAGAATTTAAAAAGGTCAAATGTTTCTCCTCAAGTAAAAAAAGAAAAATTATTAAGTCAGTTTTTAGTCATAAAAGACACAAAAGCAATTAATGAAATAAACGAAGGATTAAAAAAAACACCTTTAAAACACTTTACAGAATTCTTATACGAAAACATTTATAAAAACATAAAACAAATACAATCTTCGGAAGATTATTTAGGTAGATTTTATGGAGAGTTTATGTCTTATTCAGGTGGTGACGGTCAATCTTTAGGAATTGTTTTAACTCCAAAACACATAACAGAATTATTTTGTGATTTAGTAGAATTAAAACCAACTGATTCAGTTTTAGATCCTTGTTGTGGGACAGCAGGATTTTTAATTGCTGCTATGCACGATATGTTGCAAAAAACAGATAATCCCGAAGCACAAAGAAATATCAGAAAAAACCAATTACACGGTTTAGAATTACAACCTTATATGTTTACCATTGCAACAACTAATATGATTTTGCGTGGCGATGGAAAAAGTAATTTGGAGCAAGAAGATTTTTTAAAATACAATCCATCACAATTACAAGAAAAAAGTTGTACCGTTGGAATGATGAATCCACCCTATTCTATGGGTAGTAAAAATAATCCAAGTTTATACGAGATTAATTTTACAGAACATCTTTTAAATTCAGTTGTGCAAGATGGTAAAGTTGTTGTAATTGTTCCACAATCTACAATGGTAGGAAAAACCAAAGAAGAACAAGCAATAAAAGAAAATATTTTAAAGTATCATACATTAGAAGGAGTTATTACACTTAGTAAAACAACATTTTATGGTGTTGGAACAAATCCTTGTATTGCAGTTTTTACAACAGGAGTTCCGCATTATAAAAACAAAAAAGTAAAGTTTATTAATTTTGAAAAAGATGGTTTTGAAGTTCAAAAGCATAGAGGACTTATTGAAACAATTGAAGCGAAAGACAAAAAACAACATTTACTTGACGTTTGGTTTGACCGAATTGAAGCCGAAACAAAATTTTGTGTTAGCACAAATATTGAATCAGAAGACGAATGGTTACATTCATTTTACTATTTCAATGATGAAATTCCAGAAATTGAAGACTTTGAAAAAACTATTGCTGATTATCTGACCTTTGAATTTAATATGATAATGCAGGACAGAGAATATTTATTTGAACCTCAAAAAACCAACTAAAATGAATTTGGATAATATTGAATGGGGTGTATTTGAAATTGGTAAGATTTTCTCAATCGAAAATTGCAAATGCTCTAATGTATCTTTATTAGAAAATGGTAATATTCCTTATGTTGGTGCAACCAATAGAAATAATGGAGTTTTGAAGTTTGTAAAACCAGATAAAAAATTAATCACAAAAGGAAATTGTATTGCTTTTATTTGTGACGGAGAAGGTTCTGTTGGTTATTCAATATATAAAAGTGAGGATTTTATAGGCTCTACAACTGTAAAAGTTGGCAGAAATAATAACTTAAATAAATATACAGCTTCATTTATAATAACAATTGCAGATACCGTAAGAAGTAAATATAATTTTGGCTTTAAAAGAAATGAAACTCATTTAAAAAAGGAAAGAATATTGCTTCCCATAAACATTAAGAAAGAACCTGACTTTGCATTTATGGAGAATTATATGCGACAAAAAGAAAATGAAAAAATCGCAAAATTCCAAAAACATATTTCTACGAGAATTGAACAAATAAAGGATTTCAAAGAGGTTGAAACTCTTGATAAAAAAGAGTTTGGAGAGTTTGAGATTGGCAAATTATTCAAATTATTCCCTGGTAAATCGAAAGGCTTAAACCATTTAGAAAAGAATAATTCAGGTATTAATTATTTGGGAGCTACTAACACAAACAATGGCGTTTTAGCTTATGTTAATAGTAATGGTAATGAAAAAATGATACAAAAAGGAAACTCTATTGCATTTATCCGAAATGGAGAAGGTTCAATGGGATTTTCAATTTACAAAGCAGAAGATTTCATCGCAACTTCTGACATTTCAGTTGGCTATTCTGAAAAGCTAAATAGAGAAATTGGTCTATTTATTACAACAGTTGCTGACCGAATTAGAGGCAAATATAATTTTGGCTACAAACGAAGCGACACAAGATTAAAAAAAGAAAAATTAAAATTACCAATAGACGAAAAAGGACAGCCAGACTATGTATATATGGAAAACTTTATCAAGAAAATAGAATTCGAAAAACTTACAAAATACATCGAAAGAAAAACAACGAACGCCTAACAGCAGTTTGGCAAAATGGCGGGTTCAGTGCTAAATCGAACATTCGGAATTCTAATAAATTTTAGTACTAAATTGAAAGTAAGTGCTTCTAAATCCGCCACTTCGCCAAGCTGCAAAACGTCAGGCTGTGAAAAAACTCTCATTTCTTCTAAAAACTCTTATTTCACA
>NZ_CALBSN010000117.1 GCF_937967675.1 uncultured Flavobacterium sp.
TTGTATTTGATTGATAGTCAATACAATGTACTAATTTTTAGTGTTTTGAGCAACTTTTTTTATAATGCACTACGGGTTAATTTAGGAAAAGTTTAGGAAAGCAACTCTATTTCAAAATATCTCAAAATAAAGAAAATAGAAATTAAATTGATTACAAGCGCTAACCAATAATACTTGTTATAATTATGAGTATTGACAGCGATTTCATACAAATTTAAAAGAGGTAAAATTACTACTGCAATCCAAATCGGAATCCAGATAATTTCGGTTTCAAAACCGATAAAATGAATGGTTTCAAAATTTTGGAAAATAGCAACGAAAATCATTACTAAAACAACAATACTAAGTAAAAGATATATTTTGTTTTTTGTTGCCATACTAAACCAAATAAATCCCGTCTTCTTTGATTTCGATAAGTTTTTGTTTGTATAAATTTCCAACGGCTTTTTTGAAATTCTTTTTACTCATTTTCAATACCGTTTTAATATCTTCAGGATGGGAATTATCCGTTAATCGTAAGAAACCACGATTGGCTTTTAATTCGTCTAAAATTATTTGCGAAGAAGGTTCGATTGCCTCTACTCCTACTTTACGTAGCATGACATCAATTTTACCATCAGGACGAATGTTTTTGATATACCCTTTGGTTTTCATTCCGGGTTTTACATCATCATACACTTCATTTTTATACGCTAAACCTTTGTGTTTTTGATTGATGATGCAATTGATTCCGCCTTCAGTAATGTGAGAAATTAAAATATCTACTTCTTCGTTGCGTTGTAAATCTAAATTTTCATTACTCAAAAACTGATTGGTTTTACTCGAAGCTACCAAACGATTAGTTTTTTCATCCATAGTCATGTAAACCAAGTAACGTTTGCCTTCTTCCATTGGGCGTGCTTGTTCTTTAAACGGAACAAACAAATCTTTCTCCAATCCCCAATCTAAAAAAGCTCCAAATTTGTTGATGTAATTTACTTTCAAATGCGCAAATTCGTTCAACTTAATATAAGGTTTTAACGTAGTTGCAACAGGGCGTTCTTCGTGATCTAAATACACAAATACGGTTAAATCATCGCCAATAGTAAATTCTTTTGGAACGTATTTATTTGGCAATAAAACATCATCTTCTTGTGTGTCTTCGCTTCCTAAAAACAAACCAACTTTTGTATCTCTAAGAATTTTTAACGTATTGAACTGTCCTATGTGTAACATAAATAAAAATAAATAAAGCGCAAAGGTAAGCATTTTAAAAATTAGAATTTAGAAATTAGAATTCCGAAATTAGAATTCCGAAATTCAGAAAACAAAAAACCACAAATCAATTATTGAAATGTGGTTTTTAAAATTGTATTTATTGAAATTAAATTCCGATTTCTACTTGGAAACGAACATACCAATTTTGTTTGTTAGTTCCGTCGAAAAATTCTTGTTTTTCTGTTGTAAATTCTGCTTGAAGTTTTAAAGCATGTTCCCAAATGTATTTATTTACACCAAAACTTAATTGTTCTGTATTTGGATAAAATACCTTTACTTCGTTGTCAACTTTTTGTTTTGAAAAACGACCAATAACTTCGTATTTTGAAGGAAAACAGTAGCTTAATTGATTATCAAAACCGTTTCCAACAAAAACCGCTCTACTCAATAATGGATTAGTTGCTGATGTTGTGATAGCTTTACTAGCATCTCTCATCATATAAGTAGACATAAAAGCCCAACCATTGTATTTTCCTATAAAGTCTAATAAAACAGTAGATAAATTACTAGTTTCATATAATAAATCACCCATCTGACCTTGTGATTCTCTTGCTTTATCATTGTAATTGTAAACTCCAGAAATCATAAATTTAGGCTTTTGTTCTCTTAACAAATCTCCTTCAAAATAATGACCATCTTTCTTAAACTTACCTAAAGGCATTAATTCAATTTTTCCAGAGTAAGATAAACCATTATTATCTTTTAAAGTTGAATTTGTGCTATTTGTTGTCCAGTTTCTTCCTTCTCCTAAAGTTACAGCACCTTTAAAGTTATAAGAAAACTTATTCTCATATTCATTTAAATTTGCAAAATGGAAACCAAAATCACGGTCTGTATTAAATCGAGAGTTGTTTATACTTCTATCGGTTAACTGAATAGCTCCTGATGAATTTACAGCTTGTCTAGTTCCAGGTAATTTAGTAACTCCAAAACCATATTGCCAATGCATATTCGGACGATAATATACAACCGCATCCCTAATTACGTTTAAGTTTTCATTTGCTCTTACTGGCCCAACATCTCCAGCACCAAATGATAATTGAATCACATATAAATATTTTGGACTCCCTACATATCCATCGAAACGCAATCGTAAACGACGCACTTGAGCTTCATAAAATGGATCAACACCTTCATTGTTATAATATGTCAATCGATCTTGCATTCTAAAACGAATATTGAACTGGAAAATACTATCTGGAGATGTTAAACCTACACCTTTACCAAAACTATAATAGGGTAACGAGGTTAGCTTTAAATCATTGTCTTTTGTAGATACTTTTATGTCCTGAGCACTTGAAAATGCAGTAGTTACTAAAAGTAAAATTGTAATTAATTTTTTCATTTGTTATGTTGTTGTTTATTTTGTGCAAACTTAACATCAAAACAAGGTTAAGTATGTTAAGTAAATATTACCTTTGCAAAAAATTAACGTTATGTCGAATATATACATTGGATATCATTTTACCATAGAACCATTAGAATTAGGTAGTGAAATTTTAATCGCAGAATTAGGTGAAAAAGCATTTGAAAGCTTCATCGAAACTGAAACTGGAATTTCGGCCTTTGTTCAAAAGGATCTATGGGATACAAATATATTAGAAGATATTCAAATTTTAGATAATCCAGAATTTAAAATCGAATATACTTTTGAAGAAATTGAGCAAGTAAATTGGAATGAAGAATGGGAGAAAAACTTCGAGCCCATTGATGTAGACGGAAAATGTCACGTAAGAGCACCATTTCATGAAAAAACAAATGCTGAATTTGACATCGTAATTGAACCTAAAATGAGTTTTGGAACAGGTCATCATGAAACCACTCACATGATGATTCAACATTTGTTAGAAACGGATTTAGTAGGAAAGAAAACCTTAGATATGGGATGTGGAACTGCCATTTTAGCCATTTTAGCTGAGATGAAAGGCGCACAACCTATTGATGCTATTGATATTGACAATTGGTGTTACTTAAACTCAATTGAAAATGCAGAGCGTAATAATTGCAAACATATATCGGTTTACGAAGGAGATGCTTCTTTATTAGTGGGTAAAAAATATGATGTGATTATTGCTAACATCAACCGTAATATTTTATTAAACGATATGCAACAATATGTAGCTTGTTTAAACGAAAACGGAATTTTATTCTTAAGTGGATTCTATACTGAAGATATTCCTGTGATTTCGGAAAGTTGTACCTCTAAAGGTTTAACTTATGTTAAACAATTTGAACGCAACAATTGGGTAGCTTTAAAATTTAAAAAATAGAATTTTGGATTTTATAATTAATATTATAAATTTGTTACGCAACCGATAAGAAAAAGAAAATGAGTACAATAGAAAAAATCAAAGAAGAAATTTTAGTTGAAGAAGCTATTGGTTTGAATCATGAAATTGTATTACATAATGACGATGTAAATACATTTGATCATGTAATTGACACTTTAGTTCGAGTATGCAATCATGATGATTTACAAGCAGAACAATGTGCAATTTTAGTTCATTACAAAGGAAAATGTACGGTTAAAACAGGTTCTCTGGAAGAATTAAAACCACAATGCTCTGCTCTATTAGATGCAGGTTTAAGTGCTGAATTGATATAAAAAAAGTCCCGATTAAATCGGGACTTTTTATGAACTCATTTTTCCAATAGCGCAACTTACATAAGACTTCGCTTTTTCCATTAAACTATTGGCTTCTCCATCTTCGGGATATCCTAATGATTTTAATTTTTCTTTAACTTCCTGTAACTTTTCATCCGTTCCATAATCAAATGTTACCGAACTTTCTTCAACATTTACAGCAACATTTTGTATCGTTTCGATAGATGAAATTCCTTTGGAAATTGTATTAGCGCAACCGCCACATTTTAAATTTTGTATAGGAATTGTTGTTTGCATAACTCATTATTTTTAATGACACAAATTTACAAAATATACAACCAACACACTACAAAATCACTTACTTTAACTTAACTTTAATGAGGTAATTTGTCTTTTATCAAACCATAAATATAGGTTCCTAAAAGAGCTCCTATTAAAACTACAGCAATAGCGTAAGTTCCTGTACCTAAAAGTATAAATATTGGTCCAGGACAACATCCTACAAGAGCCCATCCTAATCCAAATAAAGTCCCCCCAATAATGTAACGCCAAAAACCACGTTCTTTTTCAATTATATTAATTGGCAAACCGTTATAATCTTTTACTTTATATTTCTTTATAATTTGTAATCCTACAATACCTGTAAATAATGCTGTTCCAATAATTCCATACATATGAAACGATTGAAAATAAAACATTTCATAAATGCGATACCAAGAAACTGCTTCTGCTTTGGTTAAAACAATTCCGAAGAATATTCCGGTAAGAAAAAATCTTGCTAATTTCATAATTAAGCCGTTTTAAAGATTAGAGGTAAAATATAATGTGCCATAGCTAATCCTCCAATAAAGAAACCAATAACAGCTACTAATGATGGTAATTGTAAATTGCTTAACCCCGATATAGCATGACCTGATGTACAACCACCCGCATATCGCGTTCCGAAACCAATTAGTAAACCTCCAAGCAATAAAATTGCAAATCCTTTTGGAGATTGTAATGTTGCAACGCTAAAAATAGCATCAGGCATTAATTTACCATTTGGAGCATCAATTTCAAGTGTTTGCAATTGCGCAATAGTTTCTGGATTTATATTAACACCACTTCCATCTGATAAAAAGTAAAAAGCGATAAATCCACCCACAAAAGCACCTAAAACAACAGCTAAGCTCCATTTTTGTTCGCGCCAATCCAATTTAAAAAAATCGCTAAACTTTCCAGCTCCTGCCATAGAACACATGGTGCGCAAATTAGAAGACATTCCAAACGATTTACCAAAATAAGTTAAAATTAACATGGTTAATCCAATCAAAAAACCTGAAATGGCCCAATGCCAAGTTCCAAAAATATAGTTCATCGCAATTCAATTTTGCACAAAAATAGAAATTCAAATTGGGATTTATAACTTTTAAAGCAATTTATACTAAATTTGAACTATTAAATAAAAACCATTATAATGAAAAAATTTTCAATTGAATTCAAATGGGCAATTATTGCTAACATCCTTTTCTTAGCTTGGATGACTTTAGAAAAACAATTAGGGTTTCATAACGAAAAAATTAAATGGCAAATGGCTTTTACCTTGCTATTTTTTATCCCTTCATTTTTGATTTATCTATTAGCACTTTTAGACAAAAAGAAAAATTATTATCAAAATAATATGAATTGGCGACAAGGTTTTATCTCTGCAATAATAATTTCATTTATTGTGGCTGTTTTTTCACCATTAGCACAATTTATAACACATGAAATTATTTCGCCATTGTATTTTGAAAAACTCATTAAATTATCGGTAGAAAATCAAAGAATGACGCAAGAACAAGCCGAAAATTATTTTAACCTTACATCTTATATTTGGCAAAGTATATCAGGTGGCATTTCTTCAGGTGTTATAATTGGCGCGATTGTTGCTTACTTAATTAGAACTAAATCTGTTTGATAATGAAAATTTTACTATCACTATGCTCCTTAGCACTACTTAGCAGTTGCGTAAGTACTGAATCTACATTAAAAAATATCGACAAAACCGCAATACGTCCAGCCATAAAAAATAAAGCGTATGCCATTACAGAATATGCAACTGATACAAAATACGGTTATGATAAAGATTATCCGATAAACATTGGTTTTATTCATGAAAAACAAGAAGACATTAATGTAGCCTATTTTTTCAATGGCTTAAGTGGTCCAAAAGGAGAAAAAATTACATATAAAAAAATTGATACCTGCTGTCCGTTTCCTTCTAAAAACAGTTTAATGGGTGCAGGTACTATTGGTATTTATGAAGTGTCTTTTGAAGGTAGTTCTAAAACTATCATATTGTACTTTAATATCTATGAAAAAGGAAAAATACTATGCCCTAAAGGTTTTACTATAAAACAAATACAAGAAATTGATAAATAAAAACATTTTTATTATATGTAACATTTGTAACCTTTTCTTCTGCTAAAGAAAAGGTTTTTATTTTTATCTTTGCACCTTCAAAATCAACACAAAATGAATTTAACAAACATTCCTCAAATAAAACACACTGAAAGTGGTAACTTTTTTTTATTAGCTGGACCTTGTGCTATAGAAGGTGAAGAAATGGCTTTACGTATTGCAGAAAAAATAGTTTCTGTTACTGATAAATTACAAATTCCATACGTTTTTAAAGGTTCTTTTAAAAAGGCCAACCGATCAAGAGTAGATAGTTTTACCGGAATAGGCGATGAAAAAGCCTTAAAAATTCTTCAAAAAGTTTCAAAAGAATTTGGTGTACCTACGGTTACCGATATCCATACTAATGAAGATGCAGTAATGGCCGCTGAATATGTTGATATTTTACAAATACCGGCTTTCTTAGTTCGTCAAACAGATTTAGTAGTAGCAGCTGCAAACACGGGTAAAACTGTAAACTTGAAAAAAGGGCAATTCATGAGTCCGGAAAGCATGAAACATGCAGTTCAAAAAGTATTGGATAGTCACAACAAAAATGTAATGGTTACAGACAGAGGAACCATGTTTGGTTACCAAGATATGATTGTAGATTTTAGGGGAATTCCAACCATGCAACAATATGCTTCAACTGTATTAGATGTAACCCACTCACTTCAACAACCTAATCAAACAACTGGTGTTACAGGAGGCCGACCTGATATGATTGAAACCATTGCTAAAGCAGGAATTGCAGTTGGTGTCGATGGAATTTTTATTGAAACCCATTTTGATCCCGCAAATGCCAAAAGTGATGGCGCTAATATGTTACACCTGGATTACTTTGAAGGCTTAATGACAAAATTAGTAGCTATCCGAAAAACCGTTAATCAATTTTAATTTTTTATAACTTCAAATGAAACATCCATTTTTAATGGCTGTACTAACTTTTTGTGTTTTTTCACAGTACACCTTTTCGCAAGAAACAGTAGAAAATCCTGAAAAATACACGAGCAATAACAAAGGGAAATTCTACATCTTCTGGGGAGGTAATAGGGAATCTTATTCAAGATCTGACATTCGTTTTAAAGGAGCTGATTACGACTTTACGATTCACAATGTGGGGGCTCACGATAAACCAAAAGGATGGCACTGCGATTATTTTAACCCTGCAAGAATGACCATTCCTCAAACCAATTTAAGAATTGGGTATTTTATTTCCAACCATTACAATATCTCTATTGGAGTTGACCACATGAAATATGTAATGTATAACGACAGAAGAGTAAACTATACAGGATATTATCCTAATGCTGGTTCTTATAACGAAAATCCTAGTGGAGGACAACTTACATTAGATGAAGATTTTTTAACTTTTGAACACACTGATGGTCTAAATTATGTAAATACTGAGATTTCAAGAGTTGATGATATTTCTTCATTATTACAACTACCTAATACTGATAAATTTCAAATTAACGTAACAGAAGGTGTTGGAGCAGGTCTTCTTTATCCTAAAACCAATACAAAACTACTGGGAAAAGATCGCTATGATGAATTTCATGTTGCAGGATATGGTATATCAGCTAAAGTTGGACTTAACTTTACATTCTACAAACATTTCTTTATCCAAACTGAATTAAAAGGAGGATATATCGACATGAATGATATAAGAACTACTAGAAGCACAGCTGATTCAGCAGAACAACACTTTTGGTTCTTACAAAGAATCGTATCTATTGGAGGAATCTTTAGAATCTAAAACATAATGTAAATAAAACTAAGCCACGCTATCTTAATGATGTGTGGTTTTTTTTATTTCTTTATAAGTACGTGTATTAAAATAATTCAAAAATATTTGGTCAATAAATTATTTATTATTTACTTTGTATTTCAAAGTACTTTAAAATGGAAAACGAAAAATATCTAAATGACATAAGCGAAATCAAAA
Source organism: uncultured Flavobacterium sp. (assembly GCF_937967675.1). Lineage (GTDB taxonomy): Bacteria > Bacteroidota > Bacteroidia > Flavobacteriales > Flavobacteriaceae > Flavobacterium. The sequence goes on from NZ_CALBSN010000117.1 coordinate 8,229, forward strand.
ATTTGATGAACAAATCTTCACGTTTTATTTCCTTAAGTGGTTTATCTGGAATTTTAGCAGGCGTTTATGCTTTAGTTGGTGCATGGTTGGCTTACAAAACGATTTACTTTGATACTTCAACAATGGGAGCCTATAGCGATTTAGTAATTTCGGAAGATGCAGTGATTCGTTTGTTAGTAATTGCAACAGCTGTTTTAGTTTTATCTATAGTAACAGGAATCGGATTAAGCATTCGTAAAGCTAGAAAAAGTAACGAAAATGTTTGGAATACCGCCTCAAGAAGATTAGTTATCAACTTTATGATTCCATTAGCAACGGGTGGATTTTTCATTATCTTTTTAATCGAAAAAAACATGTTTGGTCTAATCGCTCCCCTAACCTTAATATTCTATGGATTAGCGTGTGTAAATGCTAGTAAATATACGATTGGCGATGTTCGTTATTTAGGAATTACGATGATTGCTTTAGGATTATTATCGACTTGGTTCTTAGGATACGGATTGTTGTTCTGGGCATTAGGTTTTGGAGGTTGCCATATTTTATACGGAAGTTTAATGTACTTTAAATACGAGAGAAAGTAATCAACTAACCTTTAAACTCTATACTTTTAAACTAAATCATGCTCAACATCATCCAAAATATCAACAAAGCCTTTGATCACCGAATTCGTTTGGGGATTATGTCGATATTGATGGTCAATGAAAGTGCCGATTTTAATATGTTGAAAGAACTTTTGGGTGTAACCGATGGTAATTTAGCTTCACATACCAAAGCTTTAGAAGCTGAAAATTATATTCAAATTGAAAAACAATTTATTGGTAAAAAACCTAATACAAAATACAGTGCAACAAAAGAAGGTCGTGAGGCTTTTACTGCTCATATTGAAGCCCTTGAAAAATTAATCAAGAAAAGTTAACGCTATTTTTTTATTTATTCACTTTGAAATTCAAAGTACTTTTAATAACTAATTATGAGAGATTTATTCATCGAAAAAATGTACGAAATCAGTAAGAAACCCTATCAAAGATTCTTTAAAAAAGGAAAAGCTTGGAATATCAATGTCAATCAGTTGATACAACTTTCTAGTGATAGCTTGGGATTTCATTTGGGTTGCTTTTTATTGAAATACAACTTTGAAATCCAACCCAAATTAGAAGACCACGATATTATTCACGTATTAACCAATACCGGAATTTCAGTTGTGGAAGAAATAGGCATGCAATATTATTTGTACGGAAACGGAAAACGAAGCTTTTATTTATTAATGGTAATTATTTCAGGAACACTCTTCTATCCTACTCGATTATCGTATTTCAAACAACAATATTTAAGAGGAAAACAAGCACATGAATTCTACGGATTGGATTTTTTGAATATGCTTACAATTCCCATTACAAACATTCAACAAACTTTTAATATCAAATAACATGAACAAACTCATCAACATCAGCATGACCATCGGAATTTTATTCTTTATCGGAATGGAAATCATCAAAAACATCTCATCAAAAACAAAAACAAAACTCACAACCACATGGAAAAAGATTTTTTAAAATTGCCGCTATCCACCCAAATGGCAATTGTATCGTTTGGAATTGGTTCTTTATTGTTTGTACTATACTTTCCATTCAAAGAATCAGACAATCTTATTAAAATTGGAATTATCTACGTAGTAATTGCATTAGTAGCAAATGGTCTAATGTTAATAAAATTAATTTATGATTGCTTTGTTCTACCTGTAGAAAGATTAAATATCATAAAGCAAATCTTGATTTTATTAATAAATGTACCAATATCATTCTTCTATTTTATAGTAATACTATATACAGTTCTTTCAAATCAACCTTTTTAATCAACAATAAATCAAACATCATGGAAACACAAATGCAACAAGAACCAAAAGTACCGTTCTTTCAAACCACAACCGCTAAAATGATCATGGTTGGGATTCTAACTTTAGTATTAATCATTCCACTAGCTTTAGTACAAGAATTAATTGTAGAGAGAAGCCAACGCCAAAAAGAAGTCATTACCGAAACCACTGCCAAATGGGGAAATTCGGTTTATTTTTATGGTCCGATTTTAAAAGTGCCTTACAAAGACCCAATGTCGGGAGCCAACAATTACGCTTATTTCTTTCCAGAAACATTAAATAATAAAACCGAAGTTACGATGGTAAAACCTTTGGAAAGAAGCATTTACAAATCGAATGTATTTACGACCAAAATGCAGTTTGATGGTAATTATACGAATCCAAATTTTGCTTCAAAAGGAATTCCTGCTGAAAACATTTATTGGAATCGCGCTAAAATTTTAATTCGAACTACCAATTTAAAAAGTCTGAAAGACGAAGTAAAAATGAAAATCGGGAATCAGAGCTTAGCTTTTGAATCGGTTGCAAATATTTCGAATGATAGCATTGAAAGCCTAGAAACCAATTATTTTGATTACCAAAATTTACAAAACGAAGCTAAATTCAACTTTACCATTTCGTTCAACGGAAGTAAGCAAGTAAAAATGGTTCCGATTGGAAAAACTACAGATGCCAAAATGACTTCGAATTGGAATTCGCCAAACTTCAATGGCAACTTCTCTCCTATTTCTAGAGAAATTACAGATAACGGCTTTGAAGCGAATTGGAAAATATTACACTTCAATCGTCCGTTTGCTCAAAACTATTTTGAGGTGTTACCTGAATTAGGCAAATACGCTTTTGCAGTAGATTTTATTACGCCAGTTGACGAATATCAGCAAAGCGAACGCGCTTCTAAATATGGATTTTTAGTAATTGGATTAACGTTTTTGATTTTCTTTTTGATTCAATCAATCAGCAAAATCAACATTCATATTTTTCAATATTCGATGATTGGAATTGCTTTAATTATGTTTTATACTTTATTGATTTCGATTACTGAACATAGTTCGTTTTCATTTGCTTATTTAGTAGCGGGAGCTTCGGTTATCATTATGATTTCGCTCTACTCGATTTCCATTTTAAAAGACAAAAAGTTTCCGATGTTCATTGGCGCTTCGTTAAGTGTATTATATACTTTTATTTATGTAATTATTCAATTAGAAGATTATGCGCTTTTGGTAGGAAGTATAGGATTGTTCTTCATACTTGCAGCCGTGATGTATTTCTCAAGAAAGATTGAATGGAATAAATAAACAAAAAACCTCCGATTGAAGATTTTCAATCGGAGGTTTTACTTATAGTATTAAATATTAATGTCCGCCTGAGATTTTACTTTCAAAACTAATCTCTTGAGCTTTTAATATTCCTTTTACTTTCCAAGCATAAAAAGCCAAATAAGCAAAACAAAGTACTCCAATAATATAACTCGAATGTATGGTAGTTTCGTCAGCAACTACTCCTTGTAACCAACTTACAATACCGCCACCCATAATCATCATAATTAAAAAACTACTTCCCTGACTTGTATTCTTTCCTAATCCACTAACTGCTAAAGTAAAAATACATGGCCATAAAGTACTACAGAATAAACCTACTGAAGTAAAAGCATATACACTAGTCATTCCAGTTGTAGCCATTCCAATTAATAAAGCAAGTATTCCCAAACCTGAGAAAATTAACAGCATTCTCGCTGGATTTCCTTTACTTGCCATATCAGCACCTATAAGCACTAAAATGATTAATGCATAAACATAAAAAGGAGTTAAATCATGTTTTGCAATGGCATTTACCAATAAAAATACTCCAAATGCTAAATAAGGTGCTATAAAACGTAATATCTTCTGTAAATCCATTTTATCGGTAAAGGCTTCTACAGCTCCTGTCCATCTTCCAATCATCAAACTTGCCCAATATAATGAAATGTAAGGCGCAATATCTTTAGTTAAAAAACCCAAATCTTTTTCCATGTATGCTGGCAAATTACTTGCTGTAGATACTTCAACTCCTACATAAACAAATATGGCAATCATCCCTAAAATTAATTGTGGATATTTTAAAGCGTGGCCTCTATCATTGGAAATAGAATCATCAGATTCAACAACAGCTTCAGGTTTATCAGGTAAGGAAGAGAATTTCAGAAAAACTGCAACTAATAAAAAAGCAGCACCTAATATTAAATACGGAATTTTTACACTCTCAATATCTAATGTTGTATTGCTCGAAGTAGCGGAACCAAAAATCGCAAAACTTACAATTAACGGACCAATAGTAGTTCCTAAATTATTAATTCCTCCTGCTAATGTTAATCGTTGAGAACCAGTTGAAATTGGTCCTAAAGCAATGGCTAATGGATTTGCAACTGTTTGTTGAAGTGAAAACCCTAAACCAACTATAAATAAACCAGTTAACATTAATTCAAACGAACCCGAATTCGCTGCTGGATAAAACAATAAAGTTCCTAAAGCCGAAATTATTAACCCCAAAGCTAAAGAATTTTTATAGCCAATTCTATTGATTAAATCGCCTTTAGTTGCATAGGAAATAATCATGTAAATAATAGAACCTACGGTATAAGCTACATAAAAGGCAACCGAAACTAATTGACTTTGCCCTTGTGTTAAATCGAAAGCTTCTTTGAAAACAGGAATTAAAATATCGTTACTCGCAGCTACAAATCCCCAAAAAAAGAAGACTGTTACTAAAGGAATGAATTGTGCCCAATTCGTTTTAACTTGATTGACTTGCATAGTTTAGTTTGGTATTGGTTGTTGATTAAAGTTTGAAAAATCTTATAATATTTGTTAAATATACATTTATTCAACTTTAATTTAAAAACATCTGAATCTTTTTTTTCTACGAAATCGTTTTCGTGTTAACTAATAAAAAAACCCGATGTAAAATCGGGCTTGAAATTATTTGGTAACTAAAACGTCTTGTTTTTCGTCAACGTAATCTTGTAAATATTTAAAACGTTCTGTTAGTTGACCGTTTTCGGTGATTTTTGCTCTTTGCAGAATTCCGTCTTTATCACCATTGAAGAAAGCTGGAATTACGTGTTTCATGAACATTTCTCCAAAACCTTCACTAGCGTCTTTAGGTAATTCACAAGGCAAATTATCAACCGACATGACCATAATTGAAGCTGGATGTGTATAAGGAACTTCTTTGTGCTCGCTTGGCAAGTATCCAAAGAAAGGCTCTGCAATTGTTGATGCTTTAATAGTACAAGCTACTGGACCATCAACATCACACGATATATCCGCAACCACTTGAATTTTATTATCCGCAGCACGAAGCATTTCTCCAGTTAAGATATCTGGCGAACCATTACCGTGAAAATGTCCAGCGATGAACATATCGGCTACTTTTGTAAAGCGCTCAAAATCTGAAACGTAATCTTGTGGGTTTTTATAGAAATCATTATTGTCTAAGACCTGACCATCTTTACGTTTGTTATAATCCAATACGTCGATTTGAGTATAAACAGGCTCAGTATATTTTTTGTTTAAGAAATCTTCAACGTTAACTTGCTTGATTTTAATTCCGTCTAAAATCTCTTTTGCTCCCATTCCTACTTTACCATGTCCGGTAAGCACAATTTTAATATTTGGAAGTGTTTGTCGTTTTAAACGCGCAATTAAATCTTCTTTACCGCTCAACGTTTCCGCTTTTGGTAAAGTAAATAAATCATATTTGATTCCAAATCCTCTGAAACCGTTATAAGCGCCAACTAAACCAGCATAACGACCAAAACCAATTAATCGGTGATTAGTAGCATCTACAATTGTTTCATGATCGTATAATTCGATATTTTTAGCTAAAATTGCTTGTAATAATTTACGATTATAAGGTTGTTTTTTAATTGTATGCGAAAAGAAAAAGTATTTTTTATTTGGAATTAAAGCATCAATTGGCACTTCTTTCACACCAAAAAGCACATCACAATCGGTCATGTCAGTAGTGACATTTAGTCCTAAATTGCGATAATGGTCATCCGAAAAAATTCGAATATCCGAACTTTCAACTTTTATTTCCGCTTCTGGATGTTCTGATTGCAAGCGAATTAACTCTTCTGGAGTGAATACTACTCTTCTATCCGGTGGGTTCTTTCTTTCTTTGAAAATTCCAAACTTCATAGCAAACAATATATTTAACTGAATATTGATTTAATGTTACAAATATAACTTTAAAGAAGCGACTATGCAAAGTTTTTTTAATTGAAAAAAAGAATGTAATTTTGGCTCACTTTTTGAGACTGAAATAAAAGTCTGCACACTGAAAACTGCGACTGAACACTCAAAAATTGGGGTCGACTGGTTTTGACAGCGAGTGGAATTGATTAGTAAGCACGTCGAGCATTGTATGTTTAGCTCGTAAATCCAAATGTACAAACCTATAAACGGCGAAAATAATTACGCTTTAGCTGCTTAATCTGAATTATAGTAAGATTTGCCTAGTTCCTACCAGGTAGGAAAGCTAGATTCTCCTCAAAAGCCTTGGTTTATGGCGGTTGGTATAGGGGAACCGTAAAAGTAGACCTAGGAATGGTAATGCTTTAAATCCGTTCTGACACTGACAGAGCTAAGCAAAGAGTGGCGGTTTCTAGCCTTGCTCTTTGTCGAAAATCCAAGATGAAACTAAGCGTGTAGAAAGCTATTTGATTGCTTGTTTGGACCCGAGTTCGATTCTCGGCGACTCCACTAAAACAAATTCAAAACAGACTAAAAGCCTGTAAATCGTATGATTTACAGGCTTTTTCGTTTTGACTACTATTCAAATTTTCTATTAAATCTCAAACCATTGGTGGTAAAATCGGTTACCCGAAAAAAAGTAAAATTAGGGTAACCGAATTTCTCGCAAAACCAATGATAGCAAGCAGTTCAAAAGATGAACATCTTGACAAATGAGGATTAAATAATTATTTTGAATAACATTAAAGTCACCACAAAATGAAACACAAAATGTCAATACTTTTCTACGTGAAAAGTTCTAAAGCATCAAAAAATGGTTTACTTCCCATTTATCAAAGAATAACAATTAACGGCACTCGTATTGAATTAAGTACCTCAAAGTTTGTAGAAAAATCCAAATGGAATACTGCGGCAGGTAAAATAAAAGGAAATTCAGAAGAAGCCAGACTAATTAATAGTTACCTTGATATTTTAAATGCAAAAGCATATGAAACTGAGAAATGGATGGTAAACAATAACCAGGAAATTAATGCTCAAACCTTCAAAAATAAATTCTTAGGAGTTGAGGAAAGACAGCGTAAACTAATCGTTATTTTTGAAGACCATAACAAACGAATGAAAGAACTAGTTGGAAAAGAATTCTCAATTAACACTTATAAGAAGTATGAAACAGCATTAAATCACACCAAAGAGTTTTTAAAATATCAATATAAACTTAATGATATTTCAATAAAACAAGTAGATATTGCTTTCATCAACGATTTTGATTTCTACTTGAGAAACACTAAAAACTGCAATAACAATTCAACCATAAAATACATTAGAAACTTTGGCAAAATAGTTAAGCAGTGTTATGTAAATGGTTGGATTGAAAAAGACCCTTTCTTAAATTATAAAGGTAAAGTAAAAGAAATTGAAAGAACTTATTTATCAGAAGATGAAATTGAATCTTTGCTTAATAAAGAATTTAAAATAAAACGATTAGAGTTAGTTCGCGATATGTTTATCTTCTCATGTTTCACTGGTCTTGCGTATATTGATGTCTTCAATTTAACAAAATCTAATGTTGTAATTGGTATAGATGGCGAAAAATGGATTTCAACTCACAGACAAAAGACAGAAACAGCTTCAAAAATTCCAATCCTTCCTGTTACACAAATGATTATTGATAAATACGAAAATCATCCACTATGTATTAACGAAAATCGACTTATACCTATTTTATCAAATCAAAAAATGAATGCATATCTCAAAGAACTGGCAGATATTTGTGAAATTGATAAAGAGCTAACTTTTCATATTGCCAGACATACATTCGCTACTACGGTAACACTTACTAATGGAGTTCCAATAGAAAGTGTGAGCAAAATGCTAGGTCACAAAAACTTAAGAACAACTCAACATTACGCTAAAGTTTTAGACAGAAAAGTAAGTGAAGACATGAAAATTTTAAAAGAGAAATTTTCGAACAAATTAAAATTAAAAAGCTCTTAATTCATTCAATAACATTCTAATAAGTTTAGTATTCAATTCAAGAATTGAACACTAAACTATTTGATTCCTTTTAAAAGCTTATATAGTTTTGTTACAGAAAAATAAATCATGTCAGAGCAAAATAAGCAAGAACGAATTAGAAAAATATACCAAATGCTATTTGAAATGGCTTCTGGAAATCTTCAATTTCAAATTGCTAATTTAGATGAAGAAGATGAAATTGATCAAATCGCTCATAAGCTTAATGAGATTGCTAGTAATATTAAAAATACCTTTCATAAAATCGGTCATGTAATTCCTCAATTTACATATCAAAACTTAGTACAGCATACTTTCATTCTAGATAAAGAATTTTACATTTTGAGCTTTTCATCGAGTGTACTAGACACTTTAAAGTTAAGTCAACAAGAGCTTTCAAAACTTAAATTTTCAAAAATAATTGCAAAACAATCTATTAATGATTGGAAAACAATAGAAAATGAAATTGTTACTAACAACATATTTCATATTACACTTCAATTACACTTATTAGATAAAAACAATCAAATCTACCCCTCCTATTTTACAATTTCATCTTTATTAAACTCTAACAAAATTGTAATTTCTGGAATCACTACAAATATCGAAGATTATACAAATTATAATATTGCTAATAATAATTTAGCATCCTCAAAAAAAATTGATAGTAATACTATAGTTCAAAATGTTTATAATTATATAATGAATCATCTTGAAGAACCTCTACCTTCTGTAAATGAACTAGCAAAAATTTTTGGAACAAACGATTTTAGACTAAAAGCTGAATTTAGAAAGCATTTCAATATTAGTATTTATAAATGTTATACAAATGAACGATTAAAAAGAGCAACTTATCTCATTAAAAGAACGAACATTCCATTGAAAGAAATTGCTTTTATAAGCGGATTCAATGATTACAATAATTTTTCCAAAGCATTCAAAAAAAAGTACAATTATGTGCCTAGTGAATTGCAAAGAAGTCTACATGAAGAAGATTAGCATTTATTAAGCCATACTTTTTCAACTAAACTAAATCCCGATTTAACTACTTACAATTATTTGTTTTTCAAAACTTTACACAACAAAAAAAGTATTATGGAGAACAAATTAAAAAATATCTTAGTTATCATCATCAGCTACTTGTATGTCTTTTTATTTGTGTATGCTGCAATTAGTAAAATACTAGAATTCGAAACATTTATTGTCCAATTGGGACAATCACCATTGTTAAGTGCCTATGCAAAATGGATTGGAATCCTAGTCCCAACAATTGAAATAGTAATTTCGATTCTACTATTAGTTCCTAGAATTAGATATATTGGACTATTTCTAGCCTTTGGATTAATGATGATGTTTTCCACCTACATAATCATAATTTTAAATTATAGTGATTTTATTCCATGTTCCTGCGGCGGTGTACTCTCGGAAATGGATTGGAACGAACATCTTATTTTTAATTTTTCTTTCGTTGCTATTGGTGGAATAGGAATTATTCTCGATACGCATTTAAAATTTTCAATAAAAAAGCAATTCGTTAAATTAATGAGTGTAAGCCTTTTAAGTGCTTTTTCTGTTACGGGATTATATCTTTTATCAGAGAATGAAATGCATAGAAACAATAGCTTCGTAAGAAGATATCCTCATCATCCTGTTGACGATTTAAAAGGAATTCCTCTAAAATACAATTCCTACTATATTGCAGGATTTGACAAAGGAAAAATAATTCTTGGAAATAGTACTGCGCCTTTACATTTGCTAGAAATTGATACCACATTAAAAAGTATCAAGGAGGTAAAAATAACTATTTCTGACAACAAAGATTTTCAGTTCTCATCTATTCAATTAAAAATAAAATCACCTAACTTTTATCTGGTAGATGGATCAGTCCCAATAATTTATAAAGGTGTTACTTCAAATTGGAATGCCAAAATATTAACTACCAAATCCAGCAATTTTTCTCTTTTAGAACCTATTACGCCTATCGACTTCATAATAAGAGGAAGTCATTCAAAATCGGCTGAACATATATTAGGACAATTAAGTAAATCCAAAAATTACAAAATAATTGAAACAAATAATGTATTAGAAAAAAGAATAGACGGCATATTTGATACAGATGGTTTACTACTTTACAATGAGCAACTTAATAAAATTATTTACACTTATTACTATAGAAATCAATTCATCATCACAGATTCTCATTTAAACAAAACTAAAACAATTAAAACAATCGATACTGTAAGTCAATCCAATCTTGAATTTGCCTACACAAAGAAAAACACAGAAAAAAAATTAGCTAAGCAACCTAATACAATTAACATATACGCTGCAACATCTGGCAAATACATATTTATCAAATCTGACAGACTTGGAAAGTATGAATCCGAAATCATTGCCAAACAAGCTAGTATTATAGATGTATATGATATTGAAAAAAGAACTTACGAATTCAGTTTTTACTTCTACCACTACAACAATGAAGAAATAAAAACATTTAAAATTTATAATAACCTCCTAATTGGTTTAACCAATAAGCATCTTATTGTTACAAAATTAAAACCAAAATACTTCAAAATAAAATAATAAAAACATACTTGGCCAGTTTCAGGGGAAGATCGAAAACCTGTTAACAGAGTAGATCACAACTATAATTTTATACATTATGAGAACTAAGTTTTTAAAATTCGGTTTGCCAATAGCTGTTTTTGCTTTGGCAATTGTGGGAGCTTTTGCATCGCAAAAAGCAGACAACAAAGTTTTAGCTCCTGAAACAGGTTGGATTAATTATCCAACACCTTGTAATGTTTCAGTTTCTTGTAGAACTGAAATAGGACCTGTGTGCACAATGTTCCACTTAGGACAAGAAAGACAAGCGTATGGAAAAGTAAATCCAAACGATCTTACTTGTTCTAAGGTACTTTACAAAATACCTTAATCATTAATTTAATAAAGGTGTCGCTTTTGCGACACCTTTACCTTAACTAACATCAAGTAAAACACCTACTCCATCCAGCTCGCTTTACTTTTACCTTTCAAATAATAATCCAGCCAATCCTTGACTTTATTTGACAAATCTTCTTGATTCTTTTTATCCGCTAATACATGACCTTCATCCGGATATAGTAGTAAAGTACTCTTTTTATCCAAACGCCATAATGCATTATGCAATTTCATTCCATTTTTCCAATCCAATTGTAAATCACCACTACCCGTCCATGTTAGAATGGGAGAAGAAATATGCTGCACATTTTTTAAAGGCGAATTCCTTTCAAATTCATTACTATAAAAAGGTATAGGCATTCGCATTTGATCATGCTCAAAACGCCACATATTAGATTTTCCATGACCATCAATTGTCAAATAATGATCGAGCAAATCAATAAGAGGAGCACCTATAATTGCTGTTTTAAAAAGTTTCGATTTTCCCATAATGTAAGCCGTTTCATATCCCCCAAAAGAATGACCTAGCAATGCTATAGCATCAGAAGCTATAGGATATTGTTGTACAACAGAATTAACAGCAGCACTAACACAATCCAATGCATCATCACCAGGTGAATTTAACCCATAAGCTATATCTGGTAATAATACAAAATAGCCCGAACTTACGTAATTAGAAATAGTAAAACCCCAATCACTTAAAACCGTCGGGTATGAATAATCAAAAACCTCTTTCGATTTTTTCTCATATATGACTACCAACAAAGGATATTTTTTTTCGGCATCATAATTTTTAGGATAAAACAAAGCTCCTTTCAATGGTTTTTCTTTTGAATTGGTATAGGTTACTAATCTTGATTTACCCCATTCAAATGTCTCTTGTTGTGTATTCGATTGATGTATTAATTGTTCACTTCCATCACTATTCACAACAAACAACCTTGGTGGTAAACTGAAATTTTGCTCTAAAAACAAAAAAGATGTAAAATCCTTTGTTGTTGATACTAAATGAAATTTACTCTCTCGTTTAAACAATGTTTTAATAACACCGTTCGGATACAATAAGACAAAACCTTGTGCAAAGGTTTCTTCGTCTACAGTTTGTAATAAAAGTGGACGCTTAAGGTCATGAACTGTTGACAAAAACCCAAAAGAATAGTAATTAGGTGAAGCAGGTGAATACGGCTCATAAACGCGATAAATAGTTTTTGTAACTGCACCATTTGTCAAACGCTTTTTGGAAGTACCATTTGGCGCTATCAACCAAACATCATATTGGTCATGTATAATAACTTTAGAACCATCCATTGTCCACGATGTCCTATATGTTGGAGGAAACTGCCCAGCACGATCATAGGTAATTTGATGAACAGGGTAAGATAAATTACATGTTAAACACAAATGTGTTTTTTTATAAATATCATAAATCCACCAAGCCTTGTCTTTAAAATAAGTAATGTATTTTCCCGTAGGTGAAATAAGAACCTGATTTTCTAATGTGGTCTGACGGTCAGATAATAAATCTTTCTCTCCAGTAGCTATATTTTTTACATATAGTGCCACCAACTCATTACTACATTTATAAATGGGTGCCAACTCATCAGGATGGTATACCAAAGCATGTTTTGTGTCTCCAGTTAATATCGAATTCGGATGTATGGAATCTTCAATCTCATATACCCTATTCGACTTGATATCCCATTTGTACCACTTCAACGAACGATAATAAGCATCATTATTACTTTTTGGCGGAATTGTCAAATCTCCCGACTTCCATATTTGAACCTCCTGATTGGATACAGCTGCTAAATTTTCCAGTGGTTGCTGTAAAGTAAACAATACTGCATCACTTTGTTCAGGTAAATACAAATTTATAGTGGTCAAATCATAACCTTTAGGTAGCAAAGTCTCCGAAGCTTCTAAAGTAAATTTATTAACCTTTTTATCGAATCCTGTACTCCAACAAATCGCAACAGGTTTTTTCAAGTCATTAGATAGATTTCGTTCAAATTTAAAAAAAGCCAAGCGAGTTCCTGAAACATCCCAAGTGAGAAAACTATATAAGTAAGAAGAATCCTTTACAACTATTACCTCAGCAAGGGTTGATTTCAATGCAACAACTTTAACGCTTTGTGATGAGCCTTCTTTAGTAACTAGAGCAATGCGTTTGGCATCGGGACTTACTTTATAAGAAACTATATCATGAATGAAAACCGAACTTTGGTTTTTCAAGTTTAATATCCGCAAATTAATAGTCGCTTCTTCTTTTTTAAAAACTAACAAATAAGAACCATCACCCGAATACAAATAATCAACAATCATTTTATCTATAAATAGCTTTCGTTCCTGTTTTAAATCAAACAAGTACAAACTATCCTTTTTATAATAGGAAAACCAATCACTTTTTGATGAAAAAGTAGGCCAATTTGCCTTTGGAAAACAAAACGATTTTTTGAAAGTAGTATTTTTTAAAAAAAGAGTATCGGCTTTTTCATACTCCAACCCATAACTTACCCAACGACCATCTAAACTCATTAAAGTTTGATTAAACTTACTCCACAAACTATAATCCGTTTCTGTTAATTGTTTTTTATGCTGCGAAAATACGGTCGTTATCAACATAAAAAATAATAATATAAAATACCGCATAATTATTATTTTAAAATTCCCCTAACCCACCCCTTTTTACCTTTTACATAACAGCCCCCCTTAATTATCTAAGGTAGTAACTGCATTAATAACCTGGATTTTGTGGTAATAAATTGGAATTCAATAGTAGTTCTGAAGCGGGTAAAGGCCAAAGTAAATCTTTTGCATCCCAACCCGGTTTAACACTCAAAACACTAGATGCAAATCCAGTACGTTTCAAATCAAACCAACGATGTCCTAACTCGGTAAAAAATTCTCTATTTCGCTCTTCCAAAATTGCATTCAATAAAGTTGCTTGAGTAACAGCTGTTGTGTTAGGTAGTCCTGCTCTATTTCGTATCACATTCAAATCATCCTGCGCTCCTACTAAATCACCCAATTGCGCTTTAGCTTCGGCACGAATTAAATAAAGCTCCTCTATTCGAAATAAAATTGAGTATTCAACTGAAGAACCTGTATTGCCTTGTTCTTTGTATTTATTAGCATAATACCAACTATCTGCACCATCGGTAACCGTTCCAATCCAATTCGCACGACGCAAATCTCCTGTTTCAAACGATGCAAGTAATGATGAAGTCAACGCAAAAGAAGGTGGCGGACCACTACTAAATATAAATGTTTGGGCTTCTAAAGTGTTGGAACCTGAAAATTGGGGCAATAACTGCCACAAAGTCCCTGCACTATTCTTTAAGAAAACAGAATTCAAATCGGTTTCAATTGTGTAAAGCGAAGTATTATTTAAAACCTCATCTGCATACAAAACTGCTTGTGACCAATTCTCACTGTAAAGTTTTATTCGCGATAACAAAGCGTAAGCTACACTTCTGTTAGGTCTAATTCGCTCAGGTACAAAATAGGATTCTGGTAACAAAGTCACAGCCTGTTGCAAATCAGTAGTCAATGCAGCATAAACATCCATTACAGCTAGTTTTTCTATATCACTATTTACTTGATAATCAGTTGTTAAAACGTAAGGTATCTCACCATATAAATTAACTAAATAAAAATGCAAATAAGCCCTAATAAAATAGGCCTCTCCTAATAAACGCTCCTTAGAATTCAAACTAATTCCTGTTGAATTAGAAACTCCTTCAATAATAGAATTAGTTGCATAAATCAAATTATAAGTAGCATTCCATGTGAGCGTTACTGTTGAATTAGATGGAAGTAAATTATTCTGATAAAACTCAAATGCGGGCAAACCTCCTATTCCATAATAATCCAATTCATCAGCATAATTCCCTAGTAAACAACTTAATCCATTAGACGTTCCCGTAACTAACTGCTCACTTCGCAACTTGGTGTAAATGTGAATCAAAGCTGCATCAGCAGTAGCTTCATCTTCAAAAACTATAGGTCCCGTCAATTGATTTGAAGGCAAATCTACAGCTACAAATTCTTCACAACTTTGCGAAGCAAATCCTATAAAAAGGAAACAAATCCAAAAGGATAGTTTATTTTGAATAACTATTTTCATAATTGTTTTTTTTTAAAATTAAAAAGTCAATTGCATCCCTAAAGTCAATACACGTAATGTAGGTAACTGACCTCTAGATTGATTTTCAGGGTCTGCTCCGTTAAATCGTGTGAAAGTCAATAAATTCTGTCCTTGAAAGTAAAGTTTACATTTAAAATTTTTCAAAATAGAATTTGGCAATGTATACGAAAAGGATAGATTTTTCAAACGTACATAAGAAGCATCACTATAAGCCGCATCACTTCGTGTATAATAAGAATAAAAAGCATTTACAGCCGCACCATTAAAACCAGCCGTGTATAGTTGTGTGGGGCCTGTATCGCCTACTTGTTGCCAATGATTCAATACAGAGTTAGGCATATTACTTGAAGACCCTGGTAAAGCAGAAATTGCATTGCTATTAACTCCAATCTGTTTTACAAACTGAAATAGAAAATCCAATTCCCAGTTTTTATAACGCAAATTATTTTGCAATCCTCCAAAATAATCGGGTGAGGTATCTACAATCTTTTGACGATCTTCTAAATCAGTCAATAATCCATCACCATTAAAATCTCTAAATTCATAAATTCCAGTAGTTGGGTTAACCCCAGCAAATTCATAGACCTTATAAATTCCTAGAGGCTGACCAATAACATATTGATTTGCATATACCGAACCCTCTAAATCGGGGAAAGCTATCAATTCATTTTTAGGTAATGTTAAATTGACAGAAGTAGTCCAATTGAAATCTTTCTTTGAAAAATTTACACTTCGAAAAGTCAACTCTAAACCTCTATTTTCGACAGTGGCATCTAAATTAGCTTGCATGGAATTAAAACCTGTTGTACCGGGTAAAGGAATCCCAACTAACTGATTCGAAGAACGATTTTTAAAATAAGCTGCAGTTATAAAAATAGCGTCATTTAAAAATCCAGTTTCTAATGCTACTTCAAATTTTTTATTTACTTCCCAACTAAAATCAGGATTAAACAAACGGTCAGGTACCAAACCTATTACACCATTATAACCAATACCACTGGGTGTGTAGGTATTTAAAAACTGATAATCCCCTATTTGATCACTGCCCGTAGTACCGTAACTAGCTCGTAATTTTCCAAAACTTATAAACGGAAGTTGTTTTTCAAAAAAGTCGGTTTTACTAAACAACCAAGCAGCACCAACAGCTCCAAATGTAGCAAAACGGTTACCAGGTCCAAAACGGCTTGAACCATCTCTACGCCCTGTTAAATTCAAAAAATATTTGCCTTGTAAGCTATAATTCAAACGACCAAACAATGCCATATAACGGTAATTGATTTCGGAATCGTTCATGATTTGAGTAAATGATGCCGCCGACAAATTGTCTAACAAAGCATTACTAGAAAATCCTGCACCATAAACCGCTAACTGAGTCGCACTACGCTCTTGAAATGTGCTCCCAAGCAGCATACTGACTTTTCCATTACCAATAGTTTTTTGCCAATGCAGTTGAGGTTCTACACTCCAAGAATTTTGTTGGGATTGATTAACCATAGTAGACGAAATAGCACTAGTTAATCCATAAGCGGGATTATAAATAGTCGACGGACTTGTACTAGACTCTGCTACTCGGGTATCACTATAACCAAAAGATGATTTCAATTCTAAATCGGGAAGTATAGCATAAGAAAGACTACTTCCAACGGTTAAACCCTTAGTTGTTGTTAAATATTTTCCATTCAACAAACTCAAGGGATTATCCCAAGTGCCGTTTTCCCAATTCAAATTCCCATCAGCATCATATAAAGCAGGTGCGTTGGGGGCTAAAGTTGTTGCCAATCGAGTCAAATCGGTACTAAACAAGTTGTTTTTATCCGCAACATAATTACCCGACATATTCATTTGAAACTTTTGGTTATCAGACTGATGGGCAATATTGAAATGAACGGCACTTTTACCATAACTAAAATCACCTGGAAATACCGTGGTCTCATTAAAGTGTGTCCCTCTTACCATAAACTGAGTATTTCCTGTTCCTCCTGAAACACCTAACGAAATATTTCTCGTAAGAGCAGTTCCTCCTATCAGTTCTTTTTGCCAATCAGTGTATCGGTTACGATCCCAAGTACCATTAATATCATACGCCCAAAACGGATAACTACTTATGCCATCATTAGCAAAGGCTTCTTCACGCATAGCTAAATATTGTGGAGTATTCAATAAATCCAGTCTTCGGCTGATTGTACCAGCCCCAGTATAAGTGTCAACAGTAAATTGTGTCTTGCCTTTTTTTCCTTTCTTAGTGGTAATCAGCACTACTCCATTAGCTCCTCTAGAACCATAAATAGCAGTAGCATCAGCATCTTTTAATACTTCAACGCTTTCAATATCGGAAGGATTAATAGCATTCAAAGGATTTAAAACTCCTCCCATAATAGAACCTGATATAGCAGCATTTCCCAAACTCTCCGTTGAAAATGGCATACCATCAACCAAATACAACGGCTGATTGCCTTCGGTTCGAATACTATTCAGTCCACGAATTTGTATACTAAATCCACCTCCTGGAACACCCGTAGCCTGCGTAATATTTACCCCAGCCATTCGTCCTTGCAATGTAGCCAAAACATTGGTTACGGGTTGTTGTTCAATAGCTGCAGCTTTTACAGTTGCAATACTACCTGTACGCTCCTTGTCTTTTACATTATAATAACCTGCATTTACAATCACTTCTTTAAGTGTTGTTGTGTCTTCTTGTAGATTAATTTTAATTATAGTCCTGTTGTTAATTGGTACTTCTTGTGTTTGATATCCTAAATAGGAAAACACTAAGACATCACTGGGTTGAGCAGTAATTTGAAAGTTACCATCAATATCGGTTAACGTTCCGGTTGTGGTTCCTTTGATAACAACGGTAACACCCGAAAGCGTACCCACGTTATCGGAAACAGTTCCTTTGATAACCGTATTTTGTGCTTGTAGTATAGCTGTTGAAAAGACAGCTAATGTGAGAATAAGTTTGGGCAATAGTTGTGATGCCCAATACCTAAAGAATGCATTTTTATTCATACTTTTGTGTTGGTTAAATGAAACATTGGTTTTATTTGCTTTAGTCCTCTAGCTAGTTTACCGACGGTTTGGGGGACTTTTTTGTTAGCCACGAATGGCATTGATTATCATGTTTGAATTCATGTAATCATTTGACATACTATTTTGTTTTACATCATAGGCATTTATTTTTTAAGGTTTCTAAGTTGAAAAGTGATACTGCCGTTGCTTAAAAAAGTACAGCGCAGGCAGTGCCCTTCCAAACTAACTAAAATGTTAAATGAGTTATTTGCGAAACTTTGTAATGAAAGCAGTGCTAAGAATGATGTTGAGTAGTGACTTTTAGGTATAAAAAAAGGCATGGAACTCAACAAATCCGCTTTCAAGGTACTGGTATACCGATGCACGAATAAGTGAGCCCACGCCCATAGACGTGAGCATCTGACTTATCATCTCGTGCATTTTAAAAATTACCAGTTTTTGAAAACGAGATTCTAAGCGAATGCTTCAATGTTGTATTTGAAGAATCGCAAAAATACATTACAAATTGTAATGATTAAACAAATATAACATTTTTTTTTAATAATGCGCATTTTCGTGCGCATTATTTTTTACTTATTAATGTTACTTTGTTAATATGACAGAGATTAATTATATAATATGTTCCTACATATATAAAAATTGGGTTGAAACTTATAAGTCTCAACGCTCTTTTGCTCTAGATCATAATTTAGAAGAAAGTATCGTTCGAAAAATAAAAAATACTGCTCTTAAGATTGATGAATCAGATTATACAATACCAGTCAAAACACTAAATAAAATTTGCGAAGCCAGAAATATTAAACTTTCAGAGTTTTTTAAGCTTATTGATTTATAAGGATATTTTCCAAACATATATTTTACTTTTTAGTTATAATTTAAAATGTTGAATTTGTAAATTGCATAAACAACAATTTATTTACAAACCATAAATAACACGATTTTATTCTTCAATCTTAATCATAATGAAAAATGAAATGGTATGAAGTTATTGGAAAAGTGTTATGTAAAACCGCATCAGAAGTAACCAAATATTAAGTATTCCGAACTCTAATTTGATCTAATAATTCTTCAGATTCTCCATTTAATTCTTTAACTAAAATATGAATCCTAGTACAAGGATTATGAATCGCGTAATTTTCACATGTATGATTAGTCATCAATTGTTCTGCCCATTTTATTGCTTGTGATTGATTACCATATTTAGCTAGAATATTATACATTTCCAAACTATTCTTTTTGTATTCAAATTTTTTTGGATTCTTACTTTTTGACTCAGCAACAATCTTAGCGTTTATTGCATTTTCAATTGCTTTTTTATATTCAGTTCTCGACATAGAAGTATTTCGATATTGAAAATGTAATAAATACCACAATTCAAACGCTTCATTTGACCATCCAACTTTAATGTTATTGCTTTCTGCCAATTGAATTGCTCCATTAAAATTATTAGGGTTAAAGCTATCTCTATCAAATACAGCCCATACACTATCATATTCTTGACTGGAATTATTTCTCGCTCTAATGGTCCTCCTAACCAAATCTCTTGTATTAGAACCTTCTCCCAATGTATCAATAGTATAAATAAAAGATTTTACATTTGTTTTAAATGACTTGAAATAATTTGGTTCTGTTTTTTCTCCTTCACAAACAATTAAAAAATAAACTCTGATTTCTTTAGTTTTTTCTTTTCGTTTTTTTTCTACTCGCTTATGACGCTTTAAAACAGCATTGTCAATTTTAATAATATTTGCCATATATTATATTTCTTGGAAGTTAGAAATGTATGGAATAGCACCATAGCGACCTCTTATATAGTCTTTTTCAAAACTTCTGTCTTTTCTAATAGTATTTCCATCCTCATCCTTAAACTCTAATAAAGAATACATGTCTGTAGCTTCAAAATTGTTTTTCTCAGTAAACCAAATTTGATCTCTTCTAAATAGATTAGCTCCAAGCAAATTAGTATCATGAGTTGTGAAAATTAATTGAGCATTTTTAGTATTAGTTTCTGGATTATTAAATAGAGTAATAATTGATTGAGTTAATATAGGATGTAATTTGGCATCTAATTCATCAACAACTAATGTTAATCCATATTTTAGGGTAAAAACTATATAACCAGATAAATCAAAAATTTTATTCGTTCCAGAAGATTCTTGTTCATTCATTTTAAATTCAACATTAGAAACAACTTTCCCCTTCGCATCAAATTTGCTGTGCAAAGTTTTTACTCTATTTCTAAATGTTTTTGAAGTATCATCATCGACTAGAAACTTATTAAAACCTAAATCTAACTTCTCTATAAAATCCTCAATTCCTGATTTATGTTTATCATCACTATATAAAACATTTGTTGCATTTATGCTAGTTTCATGTTCAATTCCAGATAGTATATTTGTTCTTGAAAGTTTTATCATCACTGCATTAGCAGTCTTACTATTGAATTGGTCAGCTAGAGATATAAATAATCCGTTGTCTCTTGTCTTTGATTCCAATCCTTTAGCTTCTTCAAAAATATCAGCTACGCCGATACCATCATTATTTCTAACGAAATAAACATCCTCTTTCTTTGATTTTTCATTCAAAATATATAACCATTCAGAATGAACTTTGTCATTATCAATTTCAAAACCATATCTGTATCTTTTACAGTCATAACCATTATTTATAACAAATAATATTTCAAAAAAAGAAGGCTGATTTTCTGTTTCAACATTAAGTAAAAATGGACTAACATTTAACTTATCAGTAGAATTAATCTTAGAAGAATTTTTAATTGTAGTAACCATAAAGTCCAAAGCTTTGATGAAATTACTTTTACCGCTTGAATTGGCTCCATAAATTACAGCCGAACGAAGAACTTTATATTTCCCTTCTTTCGTAACATTATCCTTAAGTTCAGTAATACTTCCTGCCTCCAAACTAAAAGTTATCATTTCTTTAAATGAAAGAAAATTACAAACTGAAAATTCTAATAACATAATTTTAAATTTAATTACAAATGAGAATATTTCTCAAATAATAGGCAAATATAAGAAAATTATACATTGATTTATTTTAAAATTGAGTTTTTTTCGCAAAAAAATTACATTTAGCATACGAATCCTTTCGAGTACCATAGACTAAAAATAACAATAAAAAAACTAAAAAAGGTGCTTGGTCATCTTTTTTAGTTCATCAACTTGTCTATTCCGAATTAAAACTTGTTAATTCGGGAGTATTTGATTTTTGAATTGTATTTTTCAATACTACTCTCCTACTTTTTATGAATGAAATAGTATGATATTCAATATTGATTCTTCAACTTTTTTTTGGGTGCTTAGTAATGGGTATAAGATAAATAAAGTATTTATATGATTACGGTAAAACCGTAAAGCAAATTAAACTCTTGATTCTATTTTTGATAAATTTTAAATTAAATATATTATGGGAACAACAATTGGAAACGTATTAATATCATATGATATTGACAAATTTCACACGCAAGTAAAAACAGCATTAGAAGCGCTAGGGTATTATGACAATTTTAAATTAGATAATGACCCAAAGATTTACAAATTACCTAACACCACAATGTGGCACCCAAAAAAATCTTCGAGTCAAGCTATGAATGAATTAAAATTGATTTGTAGCAATAATGGTGCAAAACTTGAAAAAGCTGTAGCTGTTAAAGCAACAGAATTTGTTGGCTTTTAATTTTCTCAATGCCTACTATTCATGTAGGCATTGTCATGACTTAAATTAACCAAAGTTTTTTTCTAAATGCATTATTTACACGTAGTTTGTTAACCTTTGGTTGTAAATCAATTGAATAAAGCAGAATGAAAATATTATTACTATAAAACAAGTAAAAACAAAGAATTGTTTATCATTTCGCTTTTGCATAGTAAAATTCCAAAAATACATACTAAAAAAGAATTGAGGTAACTAATTTAGCTTTGTTTTTAAATGAACATGTTATATTGATAAGGGAAATAATTAGTTTAGTTATTACTGGTATACAGACATTTGTATGAGATTTAAAATATAAGAACGTAAGGGATATTTTAAGGTTATGATACGCGGATAGAAAACTATTAAAACAAAGTTGATTTTTTTTAACAATACCGATGTTTTAATGATTTAAAATAAAAAATAAAAGTTTTGAAAAATATGAAAAAACGGATAGTTCAAGAACGTAGCTTTAATCATGTTCATTGGTTTAGTTATTCTTATTTTACAGCTTATTTATATCTATTTTGATATTAAGAGTTAAATGTTTAGGCAACTTTTTTTATTAATAAATTTTAAAAGCTGTATATATTTGATTATATAGACAAGTTAGCAGTAACCCTAAAAAAACTCAAAAACAATATGAAACTTCCAAACTGGTTTAAAATATTATGGTGCATTTTACTAATCGGATTGACAGGAATAATTCTATTTAACCGTTTTGACGAAATAATTTCAGGACAATCTGTTCTATTTGATATTTTTATTTTTTTAATTTTTGTGGCGCTAATGCTCGTACCCATTTTTTCAGAAATTGATTTTTTTGGCATTAAGCTAAAAAAAGAAATTGAAGACCTTAAACAAGATATTAGGATTAAACTAGGAGACATAAAAAACGAAATTCGCAGCAGTCAAACTCAAACTGTACATCAAACCGTTCAGACATTTGGACCTCCACCACCTGACAATAAATTACCTGAGCTACAATACGAAATTGAAAGGATTTTAAGTGCCAAACTAAAAGAACACGGTATCACACCAGACATCAAAATAGCTAGACGTATTGATGTTCCACAAGGCAATTTATTAATGTTCCAAGTACGTTTTAACATTGAAAAACAATTAAGACGGATTTGGGTACAACGATTTGATAGTGGTAATTTTGACCCTAGACATCAGCCATTAACTCGAATTATTCAAGACTTAGCCAAATTTGAAATTATTGATAACAACTTTTTTGTTATACTAAGAGAAATACTTTCAATTTGTAATTATGCGATTCACGGTGAAAAAGTAACGGAAAATCAAGTTTCGTTTGTGACCAAAAACGCTAAACAAATTTTAGATTATTTAAGCCAAGTAAAATAATATGTACTCATTTGAATTTGCGCGATTCCTTTCACCTTTCATGAAAGCAATATAATCAAAAAGATGCATAGGCATTTTTTTTGAAAAAATTTTAAAAGTTTTATTTATTTAATAATATAATATAGTAATTGTAACGCAGAATCAAAATTATAACTCAATTTTAAATCAAAAATGAAAAAAGTAATGTACTTAAAAGTATTAATAAACCTTTAGACGACGAAACAAAGCTTGTCGAAAAATTGTCGGAAATAAAAGATGTTGAATTCTTTCATTATTTTCCAGAAAACAATGAAATTAACATCGAAAAAGAAAAAGAATGGCTACTTGATGTTGGAATAACAGAAGCTTTTAATACTTCTCAATACCTTGAAGCTCTTGGAACAACCAGCCATCGTCCTGGTGATATCAAATTACTCATTCAAAAATATCTCGACAGAACAATAAAAACAAATAAACTCATTATAATTGATAGATATTTTTTTCCAAATAATCACGATGCAACTTATCCAAATTTTGTAGTAGATATTTTAGATAAATATTTATCAATTATAGATGAAATAACATTTATTACTTCGCCAAGATATAATTCTGTTGCAGCAAACTCAATTAAAAGTCTGCTATTTAGTAAAAAAGAAACATTAACCATCAACATAAAACATACAGATGACTTTCACGACAGATTTTGGATAAGTAACTATAATGGTAAAGGACTTTTCTTGGGAACTTCTCTAAATGGCTTCGGGAGAAAATATGCTTTAATTGATTATATAAATACCGCAGACGTTCGATTAATTATTGCGGAACTTAACACTCAAGGATTGATTTAAAAAAAGACAACTGCTGATTACACATGTTACTATTGCACATCTTCCTTTAATTTAAACTATTTTTCGAAAAATAAAACCCTCTACTGGTGGGCAAATCCTTTCGCGTACCCATATAAATCAAATAAATTAGCATAAAAAAAATAAAAACAACTAATTATTTTATCATTTCGTTTTTGCATAGTAAAATTCCAAAAATACTTACCAATAAAGAATTGAGGTAACTAATTTAGCTTAGTTTTTAAATGAACATGTTATATTGATAATAGAAATAATTAGTTGAATTATTAATGGTTTGCTGACATTTATATGAGAGTTAAAATATACAAAACTAAGGAATATTTTATGGTCATGATAATTGGAAAGAAAACTATTAAAACAAAGTTGAATTTTTTAACAATATCAATGTTTTAATGATTTTAAATAAATAATAAAAGTTTTGAAAAATATGAAAAAATGGGATAGTTCAAAAACGTATGCTTTAATCATGTTCATTGGTTTAGTTATTCTTATTTTACAGTTGATTTATATCTATTTTGATATTAAGGATGGACATTAGGCATTTATAACTATCAATTACTTAACAAAAAAGACCGTAATATTTTTACCCAAAACACCGTAACAATATCATTTAATATTTTATTTAATTGCCAAAAAATTTAAACAATGAAAGCTTTGAGTTTAATTATTAATATCTACAAGCACATAATATAATTTGTAAGAAAAGTGAATCTAAATAGATTTGATAATAGTAACTAGTTGGAAGTAATTTAATTTGACACTATGGCTAAAAGAAATCCAGAAACAACAGCAAGAAATAAAATTATAAATGAGCTGACAGCCCAACTCCAAGAAATTCACGACGAAGTTTTGAAAGCAACGGGATTTGATAGTGTCCACTCTCTACACGGAAAAATTGGCGGAAAGTTTGACCAATTTATTGATATAAAAAATGAAGTAATTAGTTCGCCGGAACACTTTATAAGTTTATGGCTTGAAGGATATAAGAAAAACCTAATTGATAGAGGTGCTTATGCTGAAAATTCAAATTTGTATGAAACATATAAGCTCCTTCAAAAATATACAATTTTCAAGGACTATCTTTTCATTTTCTTGAAACGTGTTTATTTGAGAAATTATGAAGCCTTGTCTAAAAAACGCCCTTTAATTGAAGATGCTGAAATTTATATTGGACAGAATAACGCCAATTATGGAATATTAATAACACCTCGTTTCGCTAATGGCTCATGGGAAAATGACAAAAGCGAAATAAGGCATTTTAAAAAACAATACTGGTCTATTGGACATATTCTTGAAACTGGATTTATAATTCCGAGCAAGAATGATAAAATGACTTTTAAGGACATACCTGATTACTTAAACTTTTTCGTTAATGTTATTGTAAGAAACTCTGGTTCAAAATATGAAATGGAAATTGCAGAACATTACAGAGAGTTTGTTCTTAATCACGAAAGACCTGAAAATATCCCATTACTAATTCCTGAATTTAGATACGAAGGTATTGATGTAATTCATAAATATCGATTAGATTATACAATAATCGAACCTAACGACTTAAATAAAATCGGCTTTGAATTATCTCCTTGGTCAACTCACGGACAATTGAATGGAACTAAAGGAATGACACAAGCTGAAATAAATGAAAAGGCAAAAAGTAATTTTGAGAAAGAAATGACGAAGCATAAAAATTACTTTAAAAAGCATGCAATATTTTCTATGATATATACTGACGAAGAACTTAAAGATACTAAAAACATTTTCAACGATATGAAAAAATACCTTGAACCTAAGACTTCTACAACTCAGTTGAAACTTCACATATTTGACGATTTCTTTAAAAATGATGTAACAAAAAAATAAATAAAAACTACCAATAACTTGCAAAATATTAAAAAATAAATGGAACCATTAATATATTATCCAACTTTCGAACCTCCATCTGACATTTGGTTAAAATTTTCATTATTATACTTTGACAACTTTAAACCAATTGTTCCTTACAATAGACGACATTTAATAAGTGAAAATTTCAGACGAATTGAAAATGAAACTGACCTTATCACACTTTATGCTCCTGATTATGAAGATGGATACAGAGCATCACTTCAGGCAATTGAAGAAGTAAACAAAATATTAAATAATAACTATGATAGAAGTTCTCTATTCAGAAAAACAAATATTTTAAGAAACTGGAATAACCCAAGCAATTGGAACTTTCATGTATTTAGTGAGAAATTCTCTGACAATTGGTTATATTATTGTGAAAGCAATAATATTGGACAAAGAACCAGAGACGGCATTATGTTGCCTGAGGAACTTGCTTTCTTATTCATGACCTATTTGGCCAAAGAAATTGCCTTTAAAGAAACCGCAGCAATTATTACAGATAACAATCGGTTTGACAATTTTACAAATTATTCGAGAGCTACTACTCCATCAATTGAAAGAAGAACAAAATTTGCAAAAGGTTTATTTAATATTATTGTTCCAAAAAATTTGGCAGACATTCCGCTTGAACGTCTGATAGAATTTAGAAATAAAAATAGACATTTAATAACTTCTTTTAATCAAGAGTTGGACAATGTTCAAAACAGAATTGGAGAAGGTTACACTCATCAGGATTTTATTGACCGTTATAACAACATATATTCAGAGTATAGTGGTGAAATCCTAACACAAGGAATTGGCATTGCCTCAATTCCTTTAGCGGCATACATTCTAATTCAAAATCCTCAAGCAACTACCCCTGAATATGTTAAGGAGATTTTAGGTGGTCTAGGAGTAATTTTAGGTGGCGGTTATGCTCTAAATAAAGTACTAAAAGAAACACAAACTAAAAGATATTGCAAAAAGTATATGACAAACCTTGAACGGCTAAGATGAATGAAACAATTGAAAAACTATAATTAATGAAATTATTTATCAAAAGAGGAAATCAAAAAATCTATATCCGGAGTTCAGCGAAAACAAGAACAGAACTAATAAGACAAGTCAGAGGAAGAAATTTTACTGTAAATGGTGTAAGATATAATATAAATCAAGTTTTTGCTGAAAAAGAGGGCTCTAATACTATCGTAGCTGGTCTTGTCGGTGGAACTTTGGGTCTATTAGGTGGACCTGTTGGCTTTATAACTGGAGCCACACTTGGTGGACTCATTGGAAATTCATCAGAAAAAAAAGAAGAAACTGATGTTAAACATTTTAATCAAAGTAAGTGATTATGAAAAAAATAAATATTACTTATTTAATCGTTTTTACATTTATTTTTCTTACATCTTTTGTGGTAAGAAATAATCAATCAGAATTATTATCAATTATTAAATTAATTCTAGATTCTAGCATTGTATTTTTTTCAATATCAACAATTATTTTCATAGTTACTCTTCTACATAAATGGAGATTTAATGAACTAAACCTTAACGAACTGTCGGATTCAAAAAAATATAGAAATACTCTTTCTGAAATAATTTCAGCAATTACAGAACCATCAACATTCATTTGCTCTGTTTCTATTTTAAAAGGTTTAATTCTAGATTATTTTTATAATGACACCTATTTCGTGAAATTTGATCAACCTGAAAAAATTTTTCTTCTTATTGCTGCCTTCTATTTTTTTATAAGTTCTTTTTTGGAAATTAAAGAGAATTTCTTTGAATTAATATTGAAAACGTCAGAAGTTGAAACAACACAACATTAAAAGCTAATAATAACAAAAGCTAATGTTTCAAAAACAGTAAATATTTAAAATTAAATCAAAATTTATAAAATAACTTGATTTCTATTTATAAATAAACAAATAAAACACCGTAATATTTTTGCCCAAAACACCGTAATAATATTAACTGTTGTTGTTTTTAATTGCGTGAAATTAGAATAGTCTAACAAAGATAAAAACAATTAACATCATTTAAGTCATTCAAAGTTCAATTATTATTAATAACTTCAAACTAGCTCAAAATTATCTAAAAAATAAACAGAAATATAAATCCAAAAAAAAATGAAAACATACAAAAATTTCTTTACAACTTTAGTTTTTACAATTCTAATATCAATCACTAGTTCTTTTGCGCAAACAACCCAAGAAGAATATAATTACATAACCAAAGGATATAAAGTCCAATTAGAAAGTGGGCTTGATATGAAAAAAGGGTATTCATTTAAGGATTTGGGAAATTCTACAGTTACTAGCGGTTATGAAAAAAGAACAACTGAATTTAAGGCTCTTTTAAAAGAAGGACAATCAAAACCTGTTGCAATAATGATGATATACAGAAGAACCGATATTGCAAATGGAGCTGTAATATATGTTTGCATTCCTGGTCCTGACGCCCCAAAAGAAATCTGGCAACAAACTATGGATTTCGTATCAGCAAACTTCAAAAATAATGATACAATGTTACAAACCATAATTTGGGGTTTAATGAATTTTGGCTCAAAAGAGGCTTCAAAATAAAAACAATACTAATAAACATAAACTAATAACTCATTTTAAAATAAAGTTATAATTTAATTTTTATCAAATTATAACTTAAATCAAAAATAGTGTTTACGATTATTTTTAAATACTCATAAATTAAATCATGACAACAAATACATTTACAATTCCAGACTCATATCAAAATAAAAAAATAATAGTCAACCAATTGATCAATAAACATGAAGGTGATTATACTACTTTTGAAACTAAAGATGGTACAGCTTATTCTGTAGATTTTGAAAACAATGCAGAATCTTCAAAATTCATGGAAAAATTAAACGCATTAATTCCAGATTTGTTTAAATATTAAAACAAATGATCAGAACAAAGAATCAAATTAAAATTCACTTTAAATTTTAAGATTTACAATCGTTTATTTTTATCTGAAAATTATAAAAAAATGAACAAATTTATTACTGGTGAAAACCTTGAAAATGCAGTTTATGAAATAATATGGGAGGCAAAAAAAAACCTTATAATTGTGTCTCCATTTATAAAACTTGATGACTATTTCAAAAGATTATTTAATAATCATATCAACAACCCAAAATTACATATATTAATTGTATTTGGTAAAAATGAAAACGAAAAAAACAAAAGTTTAAGTAATGAAGATTTTAACTATTTTAAAAAGTTTCTCAATATAAGTATTGTTTATGTTCCTAATTTACATGCTAAATATTACGGAAATGAGAAAAAAGGAGTAATTACATCTATAAACTTATACGATTATTCTTTTAAAAATAATATAGAATTTGGTGTTTACTCTGAACTTAATCTTTTAAGTAAATATAGAAAGAATGCCGATAATGACGCATGGCAAACATGCTATAATCTTGCAGAAAAAAGTGAAGCAATTTTTATTAAACGACCTGTATACGAAAAGAAAATACTCAGCCCTATTTTAGGAAAAAATTATGTGAAATCGGACATTTTACATGACATTACGTCAATCTTTTTTTCTTCATTTGATAGTATCAAACAATATCAAATAAAAACTTTGAATGATTTTGATTCTGAATTAGATTTAGGATCAATGACTAAATTAAGACCATATAGAGAAGTGATTGAAATACAAACAATTGGATATTGCATAAGAACTGGTGATAAAATTGCATATAATCCAAACAAGCCATATTCAAATAAATCATACAGAAGTTGGGCATCCTTTAGAAACGAAAACTATCCAGAAAATTTTTGTCATAAAACAGGTAAACGTTCAAACGGAAAAACATCAATGAAAAAACCAATACTCTAAATAGTTAATAGTATTATAATCAAAATCATGGATACCAAAGCTGAACAATATTATCCGAGCTACACTTTCAAACCTGAAAATCGGGATGTTGTCTTATTGGAATTTGAAGAAGCTCAAAAAATAGCAAACAGTCAAACAAAAGTTTATGGACAAGTAACCAATATACTTTTAGCTGTTATAACTGTTTTAATCCCATTATTCTTTAGTCAAGAAAAAGAAACTAATCAAACATTTAATATAATAAAAGAAAATGCATTATTCTTTTCAACTATTATTTTTTTATTTGGTGCATTGTTGTTGCGTTATTTTGTAGACTTACAAAAACAAATAACAATCAACGGAAGAAAATTAGTTACACTTAGAACAATGCTGGGTTTAGATTACGGTCATATACATTTAACGCTTCCTAATTGGCGTGTTGAAGGCGCTACAAATCCTTTTACAATAAAATATTTCAACGGATGGCTAATGTTTCAAAGCATGCCCTTTTGGGTTCTAACCATTGGAGTAAATGCTATTTGGTGGTTAACTACTAAGGATAGAAATGTACATTCAATTTCAATAAATGATACGCCCCTATTTACAATATCTTGGCTAACAGGCAATGTAATTATCACAATAACTTATTTACTAGTTTTTAGACGAAACTTAAATGATACACACGAAACAAGCTTTCTTAACATTGGAAGATTTATTGCTAGTCTTATGCGTTTTAAACTAGTCGAAAATTTTGAATACACAATTTATAGAGCAAAACTCGAAGTTTTTGAAATGTCTCGTTTAAATGTAAACTTCGAAAACTTAAAATCTATACTTATAGACATTGAAGATAAATGTTTTTACACCAATAAAGGAGTTTCTATTAAAGCACTTCTTAGAGGTGCAATTAGTCAAATTAAATATTTAAAAAAAGTATTTCACCTCATTGAAAGTGGTGGTTCAACAATAACTATGCAATTAGCCAGGACATTATTTATACCTTCAAATCAAAACAAATACATAAGAAAAATATTTGAAATTTGGATTGCAATTTGGTTAAATAGAAAATTTACAAAACAAGAGATTTTAAACTTATATATAGTTTCTGTTCGCTATGATTATGCGGTAATGGGGTTATCAAAAGCAATTAAACATTTTTATGGAAACATAAATAAAAAAATATTAACTCCTGAAGAAAGCTTTGTTTTAGTTGAAAGACTTTCAAATGTTACAGGTACTCATAAACAAGAAAGAATTAACTATTTAATTAACAAGTCAACCGTTGAATTAGACCTATCTAAAATCAATCGCATTTATCAAACCTTAAAAGAACAAAAAAAAATTAAATAGCTTTCCACCGCGATACAAGGTATAATTATTAAGTTTGATGTAGGAGATTTTATTTTAAATTATAATATTTGTTGAGTAAAAACATTCTATTTAACATAA
This sequence comes from uncultured Flavobacterium sp., assembly GCF_937967675.1. Classification (GTDB taxonomy): domain Bacteria; phylum Bacteroidota; class Bacteroidia; order Flavobacteriales; family Flavobacteriaceae; genus Flavobacterium. The sequence goes on from NZ_CALBSN010000117.1 coordinate 39,551, forward strand.
ATAATAAAATACTCAATTCGGGAATATTAGTATTCAATTCGGGAATTGCAATAAACACTATTTTTTTTAACACTTTTACTCTTTTAGATTTGTCAAACAACCAAATCTAAAACTGAAATGAAAAACTTCACAAATAGACTATTAATTGAATTAGAAAATCAATTAGAAGAAAACCAAACTATTGAAGATGATCCAATAAAAAAATTTGAAGTGGCTATTGAGTATGTTGTCATTTCATTAGAAAAATTAAAAGCATTTTTTAAAAATTATAACCTAAATAATAAACAAGATGAAATCTATTTCTTTAAAGAAATCAAACCACAATTTACAAGTAAATTAATTTACTATAATGAGATTTACAATATTGAAATAAATAAACCCATAGGTGATGAAAAAAGAATAAGAAAATACTATTCTAAAGAAATAAAAAAACTTAAAAACTTTTTTACAAAAAATAAAGAGTTCTACAAATATTACAGAACAAAAAACACCTGCCTTGATAAAAAATATTTCTTAAGAAAAAAATACGATATAAAACTCACATTGGAAAGTTATTACTTCCAATCAGATCCAGTCTTTTCTACCACACACGATTACTTGATCGCTAAACTTATAGCAAACGAAAAAATCATTATTTTTCTTGAAAACAAACTAAATAACCAAACAGCTAATATTACCAAAAAAAATGATAAAAACATTTTGAAATGGACTGGAACAAAAGTGGCATTAGTTGAACTCGTATATGCATTACATAACGAAAAAATCATCAACAATGGAAATATAAGTTTAAATGAATGTATAAAAGCAGTTGAAAATTTTTTCAACACCGAAATAAAACAACATAATCGAATCTTCCTTGAAATAAGAAATCGAAAAACAATTGATAAAACAAACTTCATAAATTCTCTTCAAGTCAATCTAAATAATAAAATAAATCAATTAGATGAATAATATAAACTGTAGACAAAAGCAGTCTAAAAAAATACTCTAATTAAAGATATACCTCTTTAGACTGCTTATTTAATTGTTAATTAGTCAAAATTCCACATACTAATGAAGATGTTAATCCATTTTCAATTCCATTTGAAGAACCAACAATATTACCTAATAAATTAGTTATTAAAGAGTCCCAATCAGGATCTGAGTTCCTCTTAGGTCTACGTTTACTCTCATAAGCACTAAATCGAGCAATTGAAGTAGTACTTAAAATGATAGCTTTGTCTGATGCTAATAAATCGTTAGAATTTATTATTTGATCCTCAAAAAGAAAAATATAGTCTAAAACTGGACCACTCTCAATGTTCTTGTCAAAATGAAAATTAAAATCAATAAGAAAGGTTTTCATCTTATTTTTGGCAATATTCGAAAGAGAAGAGTTTGCTAAGAAAGTGTCAATACATAAAGTCTCACAAGCCAATAGATTTGAGACTGCAGTTACTCCTTGAAAAGAATAAGGAGCAGTAAAATGACTTTTGAAACTACCATTTTGATTGGCTAGTGTTTCCACTTTTGTAATAACATTTGAAAGTGTTAAAGAATCGTTTTTCTGTGCATAAAATTCTAAATAAAGCTCATAATGTAATTGACCTACATAATCATAAGAATTAGCTGGGTTAAAAGGCATAGCTGGGTCGTTACTGGAAATTTTATTAGTATTCAATAAATTAGATTGAGTTGAATTTAACATATCAACTTCAGAAGTTTCACTGCAAGAAAATAATAAGAAAATAGATAGAATGCATAAATAAAATAATTTCATGATGTTTAATTTTTTGATAATACTGATTACTTGTTTTCATCAGTTCATCTTGCCCGGGTAAGCTGAACTAGGTTGGATGTATAGCTTATAAATCCTATTGAATTCGAGACAAAACTATCCTACAATTTCAGCCTCCGCAAACCATGATAAGTGCAATTCACGAATTAAACAACTTAAATTCCCGAATTAAACAATTCAAAAAAGTTATTTTTATTATGCACTTTAATCGATTGTTTTATTTATTGTTAATTTTTTTGAATTAAATTTGCTAGTAAAAGCCTACAAATCTTACTAATCTATACTAATTAAGATTAAACAACACTAACAATGTAAAATGAAAAAAATAATAGCTTTTTTTTGTGTAATAACTAATTGTGTCTTTTTACAAGCAAATCCTCTTTCAGACAGTATAATTAACAATTTGTGTAAAAGTGATTATGAATATTTAAAAGAAAAAGTCGGAGAAAACAAGATAAATATCAACTTCAAAAAAGCATGGCTTTTAAAAGCAAAAAAAGAAGGTAATTTAATAGAGCAAATTAATGCTTACAGGCAATTAATGATAAATGAGCCTAATAGTAAAAAGAAAAATTATTCGGATTCTATAATAACAGTTGCTCTAAAAACCAATGAAAACAATATTATCGGAAGTGCTTTTTTAAATAAAGGCATAGTTTTCTATGAAAATAAAGAATTGGTTAAAGCCTTAAACTATTATTTAAAAGCAGAGGATTATTTAGAAAAAACAAAAGATTTATATACTTCTAATAAAACGAAATACGCAATAGCACAAACTAAGTATTACTTAGGATTTTATGACGAAGCTATTAAAATTTTTAACGAAGTAGCTGTTTTCTTTATTGAAGAAAATGATAGAGCGTATCTAAATACACTACATGCTTTAGGATTGTGCTATCAAAAAATTAATAATTTTAATAAATCAAAATATTACATCGATTTAGGAAAAAATCTTAGTCAAGAATGGAATATAAAAGAAATGTTAAAATATTTTGAACATACTCAAGCTATTAACTTGTATCATCAAAAAAAATACAATTTGTGTATAGAAGGGTTAAAAAAAGTAATTCCTAAATTAAATAGAGAAAACGACTTTGATAATAAAACAGTTGCCGAATTTTACATTGCAAAAAGTTATTGGCAACAAAAGAAGTACAAAGATGCACTACCCTACTTACTAAAAGTAGATAAAACTTTCTTAGAAAAAAACTATATACGTCCTGATATAAGAGAAAACTACGAGTTACTTATCAAATATTACAAACAAAAAGAAGATACTAAATTACAATTGCTTTATATCAACAGACTGCTTGAAGTAGACGAACTTTTAAACCACAATTATAAAAACCTTTCACAAAAGATTTTTAAAGAATATGACGCTAAAAAGTTAATTAATGCCAAAAACGAAATAGAAAACGCAATGAAATGGAAAAATAAAGTAGCATATGCAACTTCATTTTTTTTATTAATTAGTACCGTTGTTATAATAAGTAAGCATCGAAGAAAAAGTAAATATTACAAACTAAAATTCGATGAATTAATGACTTCTAGCAATAATAGCAATAGTAATAGTTCAAAATCATTAGATGTTGATTTAGAAATTAATCCTGAAATTGTGGAAATGGTTTTAAAAAATCTCGAGAAATTTGAAAAAACAAAAAAATACTTGGAAAAGGATATGACACTAAGTAGAATAGCTTCCTATTTAAAAACAAACACAAAGTATGCCTCAAAAATAATCTTAAAACACAGAGGTAAAAAGACAATCGATTATATCAATGATTTAAAAATTGAACAGATTATTGATTTACTAAAAACGGAAAATAAGTATAGAAATTATACAAACAAAGCCCTTGCAGATGAAGTAGGCTTCGGCTCAACACAAAATTTTACAAGAGCTTTCAAAAACAGAACCGACATCTCACCTACATATTTTATCGAAAAACTAAACGAATTGCAATAACTTTTTTGATATTTTTTCTATTTTTCATCACAACTTGTGAAACAGTTGTGATACAAACAGAATCATAAACTACATTTTTGCACCATAACAATCTAAAACATACGTTATGGCAGTACAAATCATTACCATCGAAGACTTAAACGAATTC
>NZ_CALBSN010000118.1 GCF_937967675.1 uncultured Flavobacterium sp.
TGCATATTTTACGAAAAGAAGACGATGAATTTCCGTTTGACGAATGGTTTGTAGAATGGGTGAGAAGTGCTTTCCGTGCCAAAGGAAATGCTGCAGCTATTAACGATTTGATTGCTTGGAGTGAAAACATTGCTTCCACTGGAAGAGAAACACAAAAGCAATTTTTACACTATTGCATTCACTTTTTTAGACAAGCTTTATTGCTTAATTATCAAGCGAATGACTTGGTTTTCTTAGAAACAAAAGTGCCTAAATTTGAATTGGAAAAATTTGCTCCGTTTGTAAATGGCGCCAATATTTCAGATATTTACAAAGAATTAGAAGACGCTATTTACCACATTGAAAGAAACGGAAATAGCAAAATCATACTAACCGATTTATCTATTAAACTAACACGATTAATCCATAAAAACGCATAATTATGATACAAGTTGCACCGCTTTTAGTCTTAGCTTTTTTAGCCATCACTTTTTTACAATCTGGATATGATAAAATTAAAGATTGGAAAGGCAATGTAGAATGGCTTAATGGTCATTTTGCGAATACTATTTTAGCAAAACAAGTTCCGTTTGCTTTAGGAATTGTATTGGTTTTAGAAGTGGTTTCTGGAATTTTATGTGTATCTGGAATCATCCAACACTTAGTACAAGATGTAGTGATTAGAGGTTTAGGATTTTATGGTGCTATTTTGTCTTGTATTACGTTACTTTTTCTTTTATTTGGACAACGTTTAGCCAAAGATTACGATGGAGCTAGAACGATTGTAATTTACTTTATTCCAGCAGTTTTAGTGGTTTTTTGGTTGAACTAATTTAAAATTATTTGATTTTTTATTAGTTAGTAAATATTTGTATATCTTTGTAGTGTGAATATTCACTAACCTATGACAATTAAAAACGAAATATCAAACAGACAACTTGAAATCATCGAGGTTTCAGGAAAAATACTTATTGAAAAAGGAATAAAAGGCTTAACTACAAAAACGGTTGCTTCAGAAATGAATTTTTCAGAAAGTGCTATTTATCGCCATTTCAAATCGAAAGAAGAAATTTTAGTTGCTTTACTATCGCTATTAAAACAAAACATGAACAAGCGATTAACTTCAGAAATTAAGCCACAAAATACTTCGGCTGAGAATTTTAAAGCAGTATTTACAAGTCAATTCAACTATTTTAAAAAGAATCCTCACTTTGTTGTTGCTGTTTTATCCGATGGTTTATTGGATGAATCTGAAGAAATTAGAACGATAATTCTTCAATTAATGCAAAACAAAATGCAATTGTTGGCTCAAATACTTGAACAAGGAAAACAAACCAACGAATTCACTTCGGAAATTTCAACAGAAGATTTATTACCCATTATTCTAGGTTCTTTTCGTTTTCAAATGTTAAAATGGAAACTTTCAAACTTTCAATACGATATTACAACAGAAGGCAATAAAACAATTGACAACTTGTTGGCTTTAATACAGAAATGAAAATGCGATGATAAAATTTGAAAACATTCATAAACAATCAAAAAGAAAATTTTTGATATACTTTTCAATCTTTTGTGGAATATCAGGTTTTTCCCAAGAAGAAAGAATTGTAAATTCATTACCCGAAGTATTACAACTTTCTAAAGAAAAGAATTATGCCTTGCAAAATGCAACATTGCAAACGCAATTAGCAAATTTGACAAAGAAAACAGCGATAGGAAATGTATTAAATCCAAGAATTCCAGCAACCGCTCAATCCTTGAATAATTTTGAACAACAAGTAAGTTTTTTACCTGGTCCAATCTTTGGACTACCTGTAGGAACTTTTAAGGAAGTTACCATGGGACAACAATATACCAGCACTTTTTCGATACAACCTCAATTTGATATTTTAAATTTTGGAAGTATTGCCCAAATTAAAAGCGCAAAAATCAACGAACAGTTAGTTGAAAATCAAAACAAACTCAACGAGCAAAACATTTATAATCAAATTAATGGTGTGTATTTTAACTTGCTTTCGTTTGAAGCTCAGAAAAAAATTCTCCAAGAAAACATCAAAATTGCCGAAAGCTTAGTTTTAATCAACCAAAACAAGTTTAACGAAGGAATTACAAGAAAACAAGACGTTAATGAAGCAGAAGCTAATTTAATTACACTACAAGATAAATTATCGCAACTTATCTTAAATGAAAAAATACAAAAACAAAGTTTAGCACTTTTCTTTGAAAATGAATTTGATTTAAAACTTACAGAACAGCTTTCAAATTATGAAAATAGAGAAGAATTGGTTGCAACCAACTCTAATTTTAAAAGCGAAAACTATAAGTTACAATACCAAATGATGCAACAAGATTTAAAAATTGCTCGCTTGCAACAATTGCCTGTATTATCTTTCATATCATCATTTAATTGGCAAAATCTAAGCAATGAAAACTATTTTGATGCGAATTCAAATTGGGTAAATTATAATTATGTAGGTTTAAAAGTTACTTGGGATTTTCCAACGAATGTGCAAAAATTAGCCACAGTTTACAATAAAAAAATTCAATTGAACCAATTGAAAAACAATGCAGACCATGCCGAAAAAGAAAATGAATTTGCCAACAAACAACTAGAAATTGAATATGAAAAAGCGATGGAGCAATATAAAAATTTCAAAAAAATATATCTGCTAAAAAAAGACACTTTTGAAAAAAATTTCAATCAATACCAAGAACAAATTTTGCCATTAGATAAACTTCTAATTTCGCAAAACGATTTGTTAATCAGTGAGATAAATCTTGTAAATGCTTTGGCAAACATAGGATTCTCAAAAAATAAAATTGTGATAAACAACAACTAAAAATATTCAAAATGAAAAATAGTCTGTTTCTTTTACTAACACTTTCTACTTTGGTTTCATGTGGAACAAAAGAAGAAGGAAAGCCCGTTGTGCAAGACATTAAAGAATTAGTTTTTGCTTCGGGCGAATTAGAATGGGACAATTCCTATAATCTTACCGCTCAAACAGATGGAATTTTAGTAAATGCAACTTTTGACGTTGGAAATAAAGTAACTGAAAACCAAATTATTGCTTCAATTGACAATAAAACTAATGAAAACAATACCGCTTCGGCTAAAGATTTGGTAGTTATTTCAAAAGAAAACTTAACGGATAATGCTCCAGCTTTGCAACAATTACAACAAAATATAAAGTTTGCAGAAAGTAAATATCAGCAAGATAAAACGCAAGCCGAACGCTACAAAAGATTGTACAATTCGCAAAGTATTGCCAAAGTTGAATATGAAAACATGCAATTAGCCGCAGAAAATTCATTATCGCAATTGAATGCTTTGAAAAAACAATACCAACAAGTTTTACAACAATCCAAACAAAATTACATCAACACTGAAAATCAATTGAAAAACAATCAAGTGGTTTTAGGGTATAATAAATTAGTTGTTCCACAAAAAGGAACAATTATTAAAAAGCTAAAATTCTCTGGTGATTATGTTAAAAAAGGAGATGTAATTGCAGTAATTGCAGATGAAAATAAAGTTGAAGGCATTTTAAATGTAGATGAAAATAGTATTGGAAAAGTAAAAATTGGTCAAACCGTTTTTGTGCAATTAAACACCAATAAAAATGAAGTGTATAATGCAAAAGTCAGCGAAATTTTAGCCGCTTTTGATGAGCAAACCCAATCGTTTATTTGTAAAGTAATTTTCGATAAACCCTTGAATACTTCGCTTTATGGAACGCAATTAGAAGCTAATATTCTGGTTGGCGAAAAGAAAAATGCGCTATTAATTCCAAGAAATTTTTTAGGTTTTGGAAACAAAGTAATGGTAAAAGGGAAAGACGAAGCCATTATCGTAAAAACAGGGATAGTTTCTACAGAATATGTAGAAATTTTAGACGGAATCACTAAAGAAGATGTTTTGTTGCCTTTAAAACCTTAAGCCATGAACATCAATACCGAAATAGCAAAAACGTATATTATTTCCAATAAAAAACTAACAGCTGTTGCAGCGACTGGTGTGGTTTTAGGAATGTCTATTTATATTTTTATGAATAGCATGTTAGTTGGATTTGATAAGAGTTCGAGTGCTAGTATTTTTAAAACAACATCACATATTCGAGTATATAAAGACGACGAAATTAGCAAGGTTTTGGTTAAAAATTCTAAAGAAAACTACTTGATTATTAACCCGAAAATTGTTCCGTCAAACAATACAATTATTAATCCGAAGTTAATTTCTGAAACCATTTTAAAACAGCCCGAAGTTACTGTAGTTACGCCTCAAGTAAGTGTTAATGTTTTTTACAACAATGGAAAATCACAAATCTCTGGATTAGCAATTGGCATCAAACCTGAAGAAGCGAATGTGATGTACAACATTAAATCGTTTATGGTCGAAGGTAATTTTGACTTATTAAAATCAAATCCAAACGGAATTATTATTGGAAGCGGAATTGCCGAAAAAATGAATGCAAAAATTGGCGATAATATCAATTTAACTTCGTCAAAAAGTGTAAATAAAACGTACAAAGTTGTTGGAATTTTTAAAACCAATAATTCAAAAATTGATAAATCAAATTCCTATGTAAATTTAGCCAGTTCGCAACAATTATTGAAAGAAGGAGCATCCTATATTACAGATATTAACGTAAATATTGTTGATCCAGAAAAAGCAAAAGCAATAGCTGAAAAAATTTCAAATATAACGGGTTATAAAGCAGAAGGTTGGAAAGAAGCTAACGAAACTTTTATGGCGGCCAACAAAATGCGAAAAATGATTATCACTTTTGTTTCTCTAACTATTTTGTTAGTCGCAGGTTTCGGAATTTATAATATTTTAAACATGACGGTTTCCCAAAAAATTAATGATATCGCTATTTTAAAAGCTATGGGTTTTAAAGGAAAAGATGTCATTAGAATATTCGTGACACAAGCGGTAACAATAGGAATCATGGGCGTTATCGGCGGAATGATTATGGCAACTGTTTTAATAACTTTCTTGAAAAAAGTATATGTTGGTGGTGATATTGGTTATTTTCCTATTGATTATGAACCTATAAAATATTTACAAGGCGTAGTTATTGGTTTAGTAATTACTTTTTTCGCAGGTTATATTCCGGCTAAAAAAGCCGCACAAGTTGATCCTGTTACCATTTTTAGAAAATAAATTATGCGACAAACTATTCTAAAAACCGAAAATATAGATAAATATTTCTATGACCCAATTGAATTTCAAGTCTTGAAAAATATTTCATTTGAAGTTCAAAAGGGTGAATTTCTTTCAATGGTTGGAAAATCGGGCAGTGGTAAATCTACGTTGTTGTATGTTTTATCAACGATGGATACAGAATACAAAGGAAATTTATTCATTGATAACGAATTAATGACGGGTTTGTCAACTGATAAATTAGCAGCTATTCGAAATGAAAAAATCGGTTTTGTTTTTCAATTTCATTACTTACTTTCAGAATTTACGTGCTTAAAAAACGTTATGATTCCAGCGATAAAACTTGGAAAACTTTCCGAAAAAGAAATTGAAGAAAAAGCATATGAAAAGCTCAAAATTCTTGGCTTAGAAGATCAAGCTTTAAAACCTGCCAACAAACTTTCGGGCGGGCAACAACAGCGTGTAGCAATTGCACGTGCATTGATAAACGACCCATTATTAATCATGGGCGACGAACCTACTGGAAATTTAGACAGTAAAAACACCAACATTGTTTTTGATATTTTTCAGGAATTAACTCAAAACTATGGCCAAACCATCATTGCTGTAACACACGATGATGATTTTGCAAAAAAAAGCGACCGAATTATAGAAATGAAAGATGGTTTAATTGTTTAAACTCGCTTTATACAATCGCAACTCATCCCAAGAGAATTGATCGCCGTGGATTTCTTTTAATTCGCCTAAGCTTTCGCCTTTAAAATCTTTGAAAGCAGCTCTTAAATCGGAAATTTTATCTTCCGGTAAAATATCGGAAAGTTGCACGATTTCCATTTGAATTAGCTTGGCAAAATGGTTGTAAATCGTTTGTGGTGTTAACTTTCGGTGTTTTGCAATTTCATAAATCGATAAATTTTGTTTCCACAATTCCAAGGTATCCTCGTAAGTAGATTTCTTTGGTTCTTTTGTTTTTTTCTTTTTCGAATCGGTGTAATACGAAACGTCTTCATCGTCTTCTACTAAAGCAGCGTTCGAAGTTCTAAAACGTTCTGCCACAACTACTAACTTATTGATTTTGTATGTACTCATGTCTTCCGAAATTAAATTTTGCTTTGAAATTTCTTTTCCTTCGACAATGATATTGGTGAGTAATTTTGCTTTTTTAAGTTG
>NZ_CALBSN010000119.1 GCF_937967675.1 uncultured Flavobacterium sp.
GAGCAGCAAATCCAACAAGAACCGCTTTAGAAGATGCTTTAGCAAGTATCGAAAATGGAGCAAGAGGTTTAGCTTTTTCTTCTGGATTAGCAGCAACCGATTGTTTGTTACGCATGTTCAAAGCAGGTGACGAAATCATCGCAATGGACGATTTATACGGCGGAACTTATAGATTGTTTACAAGATTATACAAAGATAGCGGTATTAAGTTTCATTTTGTGGACATGAATGATTTGGAGAAATTCCAATCGTTAATTAATGAAAACACGAAATTGGTTTGGGTAGAAACACCAACAAATCCTTTAATGAAATTAGCGGATATTGCTGCGATTGCTCAAATCACAAAAAAGCACAATATTTTATTTGCTGTTGATAATACCTTCGCTACACCATATTTACAAAAACCATTAGATTTAGGTGCGGATATTGTAATGCATTCGGCAACAAAATATTTAGGAGGTCATTCCGATGTAATTGCAGGAGCTTTGATTATTAAAGATAAAGCATTAGGTGAAGAATTACATTTCAAACAATTCGCAACAGGGGCAACATTAGGACCAATGGATTCCTTCTTGGTTTTAAGAGGAATCAAAACGTTGCATTTACGTGTACAACGTCATTGTGAAAACGGTGAAAAAGTTGCGGAATATTTGAACAATCATCCTTTAGTGGAAAGAGTGTATTATCCAGGACTAGCTTCACATCCATTTCATGAAATTGCTAAAAAGCAAATGAGCGGTTTTGGAGGAATGGTAACCTTTACTTTCAAATCAGGTAAAAAAGAAGATGCGATCAAGTTCTTAGAAAACTTAAAAGTATTCACTTTAGCAGAATCGTTAGGTGGAGTGGAATCGTTAGCGAATCATCCAGCATTAATGACGCACGCTTCTATCCCAGAGGATAAGAGAAAAGAAGTAGGTATTTCAGATGACTTAGTTCGCTTGAGCGTAGGAATTGAGGATATCGAAGATTTATTAGTAGATTTAGAACAAGCTTTTAAATAATAAAAACAATAAAAAAATAAAAAACCGATTCAATTTTTGAATCGGTTTTTTTTAATGTTGTAGTATTTATTAATCTAAATAATAAATGTATCCGAAATGAAACCATAAGTTCCAATCGTTAGCTTTGTTTTCAGTATACACTTTTGGGTCTGGATTTAAACCATCAACCCAGTCAGAAAAATAGTATTGCCATCTAAGTTCAACAAATAAATCTGAAAGTTCAGTTAATTTATATCGTGTACCAACACTTGAAACCACAGACCACGTACTTCCACCTTCAGAAGAAGTTGCGCCATAGTATTTTACAGGTGTTGATATTGGGGTTTCAAGAGGCCCTAGTTCAGAGTAAGTTCCGTTTTGAAAAAAAGAATAATGAGCTCCGAGTCCTATGAATGGGGCCCAAGATCCATTTGAAGCTGTAAATTCTCTAATACTTAGTGGGTAATATTCTAGTTGCATACCAACATCAGTAACTTTAGCCTCACCTTTCATGGCTCTTAATTGAGCTGCTATGATAGAATTTCTTTCAACCCATTTTCCAAAGTGTTGTAATTGAGTACTGTTGTATGATAATTCAGAACGAACCTTAAAGTGGTCATTAAAATATGTTTCAGGCGTGTAACAATTACATTCTGCACGATAGGCAAAATTCATGTAGTGGACTAAACCTACACCAAAACCAGTATTTCCAGCGTTAGTTTCAAAATCATGTCTTACACCAAAATCGGATTGCATAGCCACGCCGCCAATAAATGCACCAACTTCGTGGGAGAAACCAAATTGCGCCATCATTGGAAAATTAACTCCTAAAAGCATTATTAGTAGGGTTTTAATTTTTTTAGTCATTGGTAAAAAATTTCCATTATCGGACAAATATATAAAAACAAACTGCACTTCGAAAAAAAAGAATGTTTTTTCTTTCTAGTAAAGCTTTTAGTTAAAAAAGCGAATTATCATAATCATAATTTTATATTAAAAATTCACTAAGTAATTTTTAAAATGTATATTTGTCGACTTAAATTTTGCGAATTTCATAATTTAAGAAAAAGTCTTAATTTAATAGATATGTTTATCTAAAGTTTTATAGTATAATGGAACAAAAAATCAATGATTTTATGGCGCTTGTTGAGGCCAAAAATCCAAACGAACCAGAATTTTTACAAGCAGTTAGAGAATTTGCAGAAACTGTAATGCCTTTTATTGCAAATGACAAAAAGTATGATGGCAAAAATGTACTTTTAAGAATGGCTGAGCCAGAGCGTTCAGTGATTTTTAGAGTGCCTTGGGTTGATGATAAAGGTGAAATTCAAGTTAATAGAGGTTTTCGTATTCAAATGAATTCTGCTATTGGACCTTATAAAGGTGGAATTCGTTTTCATCCTACGGTAAATTTATCGGTACTTAAATTTTTAGCTTTTGAACAAGTTTTCAAGAATAGTTTAACAACGCTTCCAATGGGTGGAGGTAAAGGGGGTTCAGATTTTGACCCACAAGGAAAATCAGATGCTGAAATTATGCGTTTTTGCCAATCATTTATGACAGAATTATGTCGTCATATTGGACCTGATTTAGACGTTCCTGCTGGTGATATTGGTGTTGGAGCAAGAGAAATTGGATACATGTTTGGTCAATACAAAAGAATTAGAAATGAATTTACTGGGGTTTTAACTGGAAAAGGTTTAGCTTACGGAGGATCATTAATTCGACCAGAAGCAACAGGTTATGGAGTTGTTTATTTCACACAACAAATGTTGAAAACTAGAGGAGAATCTATTGAAGGAAAAACAGTTGCCATCTCAGGTTTTGGAAATGTAGCATGGGGTGTGGCGTTAAAGGTAAATGAATTAGGAGGTAAATTGTTAACAATTTCTGGTCCTGATGGTTACATATATGATGCTGATGGAATTTCTGGAGAGAAAATCGATTTCATGTTAGAAATGAGAGCAAGTGGTGATAACAGAGCTGAGGCTTATGCAGAAAAATTTCCTTCAGCTGTTTTTCACAAAGGAAAAAGTCCATGGGAAGCTAAAGTAGATGTTGCAATTCCTTGTGCTACACAAAATGAATTAAACGAAGAAGATGCTAAAAAATTAATTGCTAATGGAGTAATGTGTGTTACTGAAGCGGCTAATATGCCTTGTACTTTAGAAGCTATCAAACAATTCTTAGATGCAAAAGTGTTGTTTGCTCCCGGAAAAGCAGCAAATGCTGGTGGGGTTGCAGCTTCTGGTTTAGAGATGACACAAAACTCTATTCGTTTAAATTGGACTAGTGAAGAAGTAGATGCTCGTTTAAAAGACATCATGACAGGAATTCATGGTCAGTGTAAAAAATATGGTACTGAAGCAGATGGTTATGTGAACTATGTCAAAGGAGCCAATATTGCTGGTTTCGTTAAAGTAGCAGATGCTATGTTAGCTCAAGGAGTAGTTTAAAAATATTTTTTAAAATATAAAAAGCTCTTTTAGGAAACTAAAAGAGCTTTTTTCTTTTCAAATTTATATTAAAATTAAAATTAATTACGTTTGTAGTATATTTGTATTAAATACTTGCAATGAAAAAAGCTATTGTTTTATTCTTTATTTCTCAATTATTTTTTGCGCAACAAAATAATCAGTTGTGGAAAGGTTATTTTTCCTATAATGAAATAGTTGATGTTGAGGCGGCTTCAAATTCGGTGTTTGCAGCAACTCAAAATGCAGTTTTCTCAAAAGCAACTACATCTAGCGATTTAAAAATTTTTAATTCAATTAATGGTTTTAAGCCTGAATCTATCACTACAATTCATCATTCACAATCTACCAACAAAACTTTTGCTGGAAACACAAATGGACTACTATTAGTAATTAATTCAGATGGTTCAATTTCTTCCAAAGTTGATATAATAAATGAAGTTCCAGTACCTTCAAACAAGAAAAAAATCAATGATTTTTATGAACATGATGGTAAATTATATGTTGCAACAGATTATGGAATTTCAGTAATGGATATCGCAACATCAGAATTTATTATCACCTATTTTGTAGGAACAGCAGGAGAAGAAACAGAAGTTTTACAAACCACCGTATTAAATAATCAAATATATGCTGTTACCCGTAGTTTTGGAATTAGAAAAGGTGATTTGTCAAATCCAAATTTATATGATTTTAGTCAATGGCAAACTTTTGATACTGGCTTTTGGTTAGGAATTGTAACTTTTAACAATGAATTAGTGGCCATGAATACTGATTCAAAAACGTATCGTTACAATGGAACATCCTTTCAACAAGTTTTAAATCAAAATCAGGCCGGACTTAAAATTAAAACTAACGGGACAGAAATAATTGTAACTACACAAAATCATGTATTTGTTTTAAATCAATCATACACTGTTTTAGTTGATATTACACAAATTCCAGACTACAATGCTATTTTTAAAGCAGCAACAGTAGTAAGTGGAATAGTTTATATTGGTACAGAAAAAGACGGTCTGTTTTCAACCTCTCTAGCAAATCCAACTGTTTTTCAGTCAATGTCACCCAATGGTCCCGTACGAAATTATATTTTCAGAGTAAAAAAAGCGCCTAATTACCTATGGGCGGTTTATGGTGATTATTCACGAGATTATAATCCTTACGGTTTAGATGAATTTGGGATTAGTAAATTTTCAAATGATACTGGTTGGGAATTAATCCCTTATGAGGATTTATTTCAAGCTAAGTCTATAAGCGATATTGTAATTAATCCAAACAATCCAAATCAAATATTTGCAACTTCCTATTTTTCAGGGTTATTGAAAATAGAAAATGAAAACATAGAACTTTTTAACAATACAAATACAGGGCCTAATGGTTTAGAATCATTAGTTGTGCCAGGAAGTCCAAGTTATGTTGATATTCGTATAAACAGTCCAGCCTTTGATAAAGACGGAAATCTCTGGTTAACAAATGCATTTGTTGAAAAGGCTATAAAGGTATTAGGTTCAAGTGGTCAATGGCAATCCTATAGTTTAGCTGATGTTGCTCCTACAGCTTCAACGGGTAGGTATGGGCCAATGGCTATAGATAAAAATAGAACTAAATGGATTCCTTCATTAAATGATGGATTAATTGCCTTTAATGAAAATTACAACAATAAATTTATTGTAATTAATTCTACAAATGGAAACTTAGCGGATAATGATGTGCGTTGTGTAGCAGTAGATAATAGAAACCAATTGTGGATTGGAACTTTTGCAGGATTAAGAGTTGTTTCTGTAGATCGTTTTATTTCTGAAACAGAATTAAACGTTAATTCTATTATCATTCAGGAAGGTGATTTAGCTCAAGAGTTGTTTTATCAACAAACGATTTTAGATATTGCTGTTGATGGTGCTAACAGAAAATGGGTTTCCATTGCCGATGGAGGGGTTTTCTTAGTGTCTTCTGATGGACAAGAAACCATTTATCGATTTACCAAAAACAATTCGCCTTTACCAAGTGATAATATCAACGATATAGAAATCGATGGTGTTTCAGGTGAAGTGTTTTTTGCAACAGATAAAGGAATGGTTTCTTTCTTAGGAACTTCTACCAAACCAAATGATAGTTTAAGTGATGTTTTTGTATATC
This sequence comes from uncultured Flavobacterium sp., assembly GCF_937967675.1. Lineage (GTDB taxonomy): Bacteria > Bacteroidota > Bacteroidia > Flavobacteriales > Flavobacteriaceae > Flavobacterium. The sequence goes on from NZ_CALBSN010000119.1 coordinate 5,594, forward strand.
CAAATCCAGTGCGACCAAATTTCATAGGGACTTTAAAAATCAGTGGATTAACCGATAAGGCAAATGTTAAAATCACCGATATTGAAGGAAATTTAGTCTATGAGACTACAGCTGCTGGAGGGACTATTGAATGGGATACTAAAGCCTTTGGAAAGCACAAAGTAGCATCTGGCGTTTATATGATTTTTGTGGCTTCTGAAGACGCTACAGATTCGACAGTGAAAAAAGTAATGATTATTAGATAAAGTGTTTTGAAGAAAGTTCTAATCATTGGAGGAGGTCCAGCAGGCTTAACAGCAGCTTATGAATTCCTAAAACATACAGATATTCAACCTGTTGTGGTTGAAGCAACCGATTTATGGGGTGGAATTTCAAGAACTGAAAATCACAATGGCAATCGAATTGATATTGGAGGACATCGCTTTTTTTCAAAATCAGATGTAGTGATGCAATGGTGGCAAGAAATTTTACCTATTTATTCAGAAACTAATGAAATAGAAATTTCATATCAAAATCAGCACTCCACCATTCAAGTTAACCTAATAAACAATGATTCAGAAGCTGTATTCTTAGTTAGAAAAAGACTTTCAAGAATCTTTTACCAAAAGAAATTCTTCGATTATCCTATAAAATTAAGCTTTAAAACGATTTCAAAATTAGGATATTTAAATACGGTTTTAATACTTTTTAGCTATCTAAAAAGTGTAATCTTTCCAATAAAAAATGAAAAATCATTAGAAGATTTTTTTATTAACCGATTTGGTGTTCGTTTGTATCAAACTTTTTTTAAAGACTACACTGAAAAAGTTTGGGGTGTTTCTTGTGCAGAAATTAGTTCAGAATGGGGTGCACAACGAATAAAAGGACTTTCAATAACCAAAACCATTTTTGATATTCTCCAAAAGCCCTTCAGAAAAAAAGATATTAACCAAAAAAACACCGAAACATCATTAATTGAATATTTTTTATATCCCAAATACGGACCTGGACAATTATGGACTAAAGTAGCAGAAGTTGTGGAAAAAAAAGGAGGAATTCTCCTTAAAAACACTAAAGTTGTTCAACTCAACGGAACAAAAGAATTGACGTTTGCTTTGGTAGAAACAGGAAAAGAAAAAGCACAATCTACCATTGCATTTGATTACTGCATTTCTACAATGCCTATAAAAGATTTATTCAATGCTTTCTCTTTTGCTATTCCACTAGATATTAAAAAGATTTCAGATAATTTAGTTTATCGCGATTTTATAACTGTTGGTATATTATTAGACAAAACAAAAATTGAACTAAACGATAATTGGATTTATATTCAAGAAAGCTATGTAAAAGTTGGGAGAATTCAAGTGTTCAATAATTGGAGTCCGTTTTTAGTTTCCAATACAGAAACCATTTGGTTAGGGTTGGAATATTTTTGCAATGAAAACGACTCGCTTTGGCAATTAAACGAAGAAGAATTAATTGTATTAGCAGGTCAAGAATTAATACAGCTAGGTTTTATAGATTCTAATAAAAATGTTTTGGATGCAAAAGTTATTAAAGTTCCTAAAACCTATCCTGCTTATTTTGGAGCGTATAACGAATTTTATAAAATTAGAAATTTTGTAGATGCAATTCCAAATTTGTTTTTAGTAGGAAGAAATGGAATGCATAAATACAACAACCAAGATCATTCTATGTTAACAGCAATGCAAGCTGTTCAAAACATAAAAAATGGTATTGTATCTAAAGAAAACATTTGGTCTATTAATACCGAAGAAGAATATCATGAAGAGAAAAAATAAGAATTTCTCGAAGCGTATTTTTGTGTTTATCATATTTTATATTGTTCTACTATTATTACGAATATGGAATGGTAACTTCAATCTTGTAGATTCTGAAGAATATATTGAGGTTGCAAAGTTGATTATTCAAGGCGATTATATTAATACTCAAGACCCAATAATTAGTAGAAGACCTTTTGTTTATCCATTATTTTTATCCTTGACTTTTACATTTAATCCTTTTGTAATTGTATTTTTTCAAGCAATACTTTTATTTTTAAGCTTCCTTTTCTTTTATAAAATATTAGCTTTTTACAAAATCAAGAATGAGAATTTGTTATTGATTATAGTTTTATTAACTCCCTCGATTTTTATATATTCACAATTAGTAATGTCTGAAATACTTATTCTTTTTCTGATTACTTTACTTTTTTATTTGTATACCGTTCACTTTCATTGGAAAAACATTAAGTATGCACAGCTAATATTAACAATATTGGCATTCACAAAACCCGTATTTTATCCCTTTGTGTTTATAAATTTAGCACTAATGTTGATTTATTTTTTCAAAGTAAAACGTTTCAATTTTTGGGTTTTATTGCCTGTTTTTTCGGTTCTTTTGTATATTAACTACAATCAAAATAAATTTGGTTACAAACACTTTTCCTCAATGGAAAATCAAAATCTCATTTATTACAATTTATATTATTTTAAAGCAAAAAACGAATCAATAGAAATTGCTGATCAATGGATTTCAAATATAAATACTTCATTAACAGACAAAAATCAAAAAGAAACCAACGATTTTCTTAAGTTAGTTGCTTATAATGAGATAAAAGCCAATTTCATTCCGTATACTTTTTATCACATTTCAACAGGAATTCGAGGTGTTTTTGACCCAGGAAGATTTGATTTAATGACATTTATTGCAAAAGAAGATGGTAGACAAGGTTTTCTTGAAATACTGAATGGAAACAAACCTTTTTCTTCTTTGTTTTCCAAAAAATCATTACTACTTGTCTATTTTTTATTAGTTCCAATTTTTCTCGTACTGCTTTTTAAATGGTTTCATTTTTTTAAATTCTATTCAACTAAAAAAAGAAGTTTCTCCGAATATTTTTTCTTTGTTTTTATTGGCTATTATGTTCTGATAAATGGTCCAGTAAATTGTTCCCGATACATGATGCCTTTCCAGTTTGTTCTAATTACTTTTGTATTAGTTTCTGTTAACGAAAATAAACTGAAAAATGCTAGTCAAAACTAAAGCTATCGTTCTTTCTTCCCTAAAATATCAAGAAAAAAGCTTGATTGTAAAGTGTTTAACACAATCCGATGGTTTAAAAAGTTATTTTGTACAAAGCGCTTATTCTAACAAAAAAGCGAATCAAAAAATTGCGTATTTTCAACCGTTAACAATTATTGAAATCGAAGCGAATCATAAAAATAAAGGCACACTCGAACATTTTAAAGAAATAAAATTAGCACATAGTTTTCATTCGATTAATACCGATATTGTCAAAAGCACCATCGTAATTTTTCTATCCGAAATTTTACATCATAGCATTCATGAAGAAGAGAAAAATGAAAATTTATTTTCCTTTTTAGAAACCGCATTACTTTGGTTGGATGCCCATGAAGAAGCCACGAATTTTCATCTAATTTTGATGATGGAAATGACCAAATTTTTAGGTTTTTATCCCGATGTTTCCGAAATAGATTTCGATTTTTTCGACGTAAAAGAAGGTTTTTTTACTCCATTTCAATCGGTAAATACACTTTCAGCACATGAAACGCAATTGCTCAAACGATTAATCGAACTAAAATTTGATTCCAATCAAAAAACTTTTGCTGGGATAGAACGTCAAATTCTATTGAAAATCCTCTTAGATTTCTATATGTTACATCTCGAAGGCTTCAAAAAACCAAAATCGTTAGAAGTTTTAAAAGAAGTTTTTTCCTAATTCTTAACTTTTGCCTTTTACCTTTTGCCTTTTACCTTTAAATCATTACTTTCGCAAATTGATTTAAGAAAGCGACAAAATGAGTACAAAATTTACTGAATACAAAGGACTTGACTTGCCAACAGTAGCATCAGAAGTTCTTGATTTTTGGAAAAAAAACAACATCTTTGAACAATCGGTAACTTCTCGTGAAGGAGCTACACCTTACGTGTTTTTTGAAGGACCACCATCTGCAAACGGTTTACCTGGAATTCACCACGTAATGGCGCGTGCGATTAAAGATATTTTTTGTCGTTACAAAACTCAAAAAGGCTACCAAGTTAAGCGAAAAGCAGGTTGGGATACGCATGGATTACCAGTAGAATTAGGTACCGAAAAAGAATTAGGTATCACTAAAGAAGACATCGGAAAAACGATTTCGGTTACCGAATACAACGAAGCGTGTAAAAGAACCGTTATGCGCTACACGGATGTTTGGAACGACCTTACCGAAAAAATGGGATATTGGGTTGATATGGAAGATCCGTATGTGACGTACAAATCCAAATATATGGAAACCGTTTGGTGGTTGTTGAAACAAATTTACAACAAAGATTTACTATACAAAGGCTACACAATACAGCCATATTCTCCAAAAGCGGGAACAGGTTTGTCTTCGCACGAAGTAAATCAGCCAGGTTCATATCGTGATGTTACGGATACTACGATTGTAGCGCAATTCAAAGCAAAAGACGAAACGTTACCAAGTTTCTTGCAAGGTTTTGGAACGGTTCATTTCTTAGCTTGGACGACAACTCCTTGGACATTGCCATCAAATACGGCATTAACTGTTGGACCAAAAATCGATTATGTTTTAGTAAAAACGTTCAATCAATATACTTTTGAAGCGGTAAATGTGGTTTTAGCTAAGAATTTAGTTGGAAAACAATTCGGAGGAAAATATTTTGTAGCAGAATCAGATGCTGATTTTACGAGTTATAAATCAGAAGATAAAAAGATTCCATACCAAATTTTAGCCGAAGCAAAAGGCGCTGATTTAGTAGGAATTCGTTACGAGCAATTATTGCCATTTACATTACCATACCAAAATCCAGAAAATGCATTCCGTGTAATTTCTGGTGATTTCGTAACTACAGAAGATGGAACTGGAATTGTTCACACAGCGCCAACATTCGGTGCAGATGATGCTAAAGTAGCAAAAGAAGCTACGCCTGAAGTACCGCCAATGTTGGTATTAGACGAAAACGGAAATCCAGTGCCTTTAGTAGATTTACAAGGTAAGTTTGTAGCTCAAATGGGGGATTTCGCTGGAAAATATGTAAAGAACGAATATTACAATGATGGTGAAGCTCCTGAAAAATCAGTAGATGTTGAAATCGCAATTCGTTTAAAAGAAGAAAACAAAGCCTTTAAGGTTGAAAAATACGTTCACAGTTACCCACATTGTTGGAGAACGGACAAACCAATTTTATACTATCCATTAGATTCTTGGTTCATCAAAGTAACCGAAATTAAAGATAGAATGTTCGACTTAAACGAAACCATCAACTGGAAACCAAAAGCTACAGGAGAAGGTCGTTTCGGAAATTGGTTGAAAAATGCAAACGATTGGAACTTATCGCGTTCAAGATATTGGGGAATTCCTTTGCCAATTTGGAGAAGTGAAGACGGAACTGAAGAAATGTTAGTGGGTTCAGTTGAAGAATTGTACAACGAAATCGAGAAATCCATCGCAGCAGGTTTCCAATCTGAAAATCCATACAAAGGATTCAAAATTGGCGACATGAGCGAAGCTAACTACGATTTAGTGGATTTACACAAAAATGTAGTAGACGGAATTGTTTTAGTTTCTCCAACAGGAAAACCAATGAAACGTGAAACGGATTTAATTGATGTTTGGTTCGATTCAGGAGCGATGCCTTATGCACAATGGCATTATCCATTTGAAAATAAAGAGTTAATCGACGAAAATAAAGCGTTTCCAGCTGATTTCATCGCTGAAGGAGTTGACCAAACTCGTGGTTGGTTTTACACATTACATGCGATTGGAACATTAGTTTTTGATAAAATCGCCTACAAAAACGTAGTTTCAAACGGATTAGTTCTAGACAAAAACGGACAAAAAATGTCGAAACGTTTAGGAAATGCTGTTGATCCATTCACCACTTTGGCTGAATATGGTCCAGATGCTACACGTTGGTACATGATTTCCAATGCAAATCCTTGGGACAACTTAAAATTTGATATAGAAGGTGTTGCTGAGGTAAGAAGAAAATTCTTTGGAACCCTTTATAATACGTATTCGTTTTTTGCTTTATATGCGAATATCGATGGTTTTAAATACGATGAAGCAGAAGTTCCATTAAACGAAAGACCAGAAATTGATCGTTGGATTTTATCGGAATTACATACTTTAATTCAATTGGTAGATGAAGCGTACGCGGATTACGAACCAACAAAAGCCGCTCGTGCTATTTCCGATTTCGTTCAAGAAAACTTGAGTAACTGGTACGTTCGTTTGTGTAGAAGAAGATTCTGGAAAGGCGATTATGCACAGGATAAAATCGCAGCGTATCAAACGCTTTATACTTGTTTGGTAACGGTTGCGAAGCTTTCGGCTCCAATTGCACCGTTCTTTATGGACAAACTTTACCGAGATTTAACACAAGCTACAGGTTCTGAGTCGTTTGAAAGCGTACATTTGGCCGAGTTTCCAAAAATGGTTGAAAACTTTGTTGATAAATCGTTAGAGAGCAAAATGATGAAAGCGCAAACGGTTTCTTCATTAGTTTTATCACTTCGTAAGAAGGAAATGATTAAAGTGCGTCAACCGTTGCAAAGGGTTATGATTCCTGTACTTGATGATAATCAGCGTGCAGAAATTGAGGCGGTTTCTGATTTAATTAAAGCGGAGGTAAATGTGAAAGAAGTAGAGTTGTTGGATGATGCTTCTGGAGTTTTAGTGAAGCAAATTAAACCTAATTTTAAAACATTAGGTCCTCGTTTTGGCAAAGATATGGGATTGATTTCCAAAGAGATACAAAATTTTGGACAAGAGCAAATTGCTAAATTAGAGCGTGATGGCGAATTAGTTATGGATATTGCAGGAAAAAGTATAACTTTATCACAAGATGATGTTGAAATTTCATCGCAAGATATCCCAGGTTGGTTAGTAGCCAATTCAAACGGAATTACAGTAGCGTTAGATATTACCATTTCCGATGAATTAAGAAAAGAAGGGATTGCGAGAGAATTAATCAATAGAATTCAAAATATCAGAAAAGATTCTGGTTTTGAAGTAACAGATAAGATTACGGTTAAAATGGAGAAAAATTCGCAAGTTGAGGAAGCCGTTTTAGCTAATGAATCGTATATTAAGTCAGAAACATTAACTGAAAACTTAATTTTTGTTGAAAACCTTGAAAATGGTACAGAAATTGAGTTTGATGATATTAAAACAAGTATATTAATTTCAAAATAAAAGCCAAAAGCTTTTAATCGACGTATAACTATAAAAAATATTGAAATTATGGTAGAGGAGCAAATTAGATATTCAGACGCCGATTTAGCGGAATTCAAAGCGTTAATTCAAGCTAAATTAGAAAAAGCTAAAAACGATTTAGAGCTTATTAAAAGTGCTTATATGAATGACTTAAATAACGGAACTGATGATACATCACCAACGTTTAAAGCATTTGAAGAAGGCAGCGAAACTATGAGCAAAGAAGCTAATTCGCAGTTAGCTATTCGTCAAGAAAAATTCATTAGAGATTTAAAAAATGCCTTAATTCGTATCGAGAACAAAACCTATGGTATTTGTAAGGTTACAGGCAAATTAATTAATAAAGAAAGATTAAAAATCGTTCCTCATGCAACTATGAGTATCGAAGCAAAAAACTTGCAACGTTAATCTTTTTACAAAATTATACTAACGCTCCGTTTGGGGCGTTTTTTATTTGATAAATTCCACTATTTTTGCAAAAAATTTGAACATGTCGTTAAAGAAAGCCTATTTATTAATCATTGCTATTTTATTAATTGATCAGATTTCAAAAATCTATATCAAAACACATTTTTTTATTGGAGAATCCATAAAAGTAATGGGTTTAGATTGGTTTCAAATTCATTTTATAGAGAATGAAGGCATGGCTTGGGGAGCAGAAATTCCAGGTGAACATGGGAAATTAATCTTAACCTTATTCCGAATTGTAGCTGTAGGTGGAATCGCCTGGTGGTTATGGGATTCGGTTAAAAAGAAAGCTTCAAATTATTTAATTGTAGCCATTGCTTTGATTTTTACAGGCGCTTTAGGAAATATTATCGATTCTGTTTTTTACGGAGTTATTTTTAACGATAGTTATCATCAAGTTGCAACCGCTTTTTCAGACCAACCTTATGGGACTTGGTTCCATGGAGAAGTAGTAGATATGTTCTATTTTCCAATGTGGGAAGGTAATTTACCTTCTTGGTTGCCAATTTGGGGCGGCAAACACTTCACTTTCTTCAATGCCATTTTCAATGTAGCCGATGTGGCGATTTCAACAGGTGTTGGGATTTTGATTGTATTTAACAAAAGAGCTTTTGCTCATGCGGATAAGAAGGAAGTTTCGGCTGAAGAGTAATCTCAATATGAAAAACCCGATTTTTTATTGATATATATATAAAAGGAACATTTTTTGGCTTTTTTTATTATTTCTTTTTTTGCCCAGGAGCATAAGGTTTTGCACTCTTAGATCCTGTAACTTTTTTCATTTGTCCCGGAGGTAAAGGTTTCGATTTTTTATGACCATGTCCGTGATGTACATGACAACTATCTAAACCAATTAAAACCAGTAATGAAAATAGTCCTAAGACAAATTTGTTTAAAATGTGCTTTTTCATATCTTTTGAGGTAAAATTTAAGCCAATATAGTTCTAAAAATTAAAACTCAAAAATTTGTGAGTCAGTAACACAAAAATCCAATTTCACATCACTTTCGGAAACATCCTCAATTTTTTCTTCAGGAGGAAAGAACGACAATCCAATTTTAATCGTTTCGGGTTTGCATTTGCTTAGAAAGTTATCGTAGAAACCTTTTCCGTAACCCACGCGATTTCCTTGCTTATCGTAAGCTAAAAGCGGTACAAAAACCACATCAATTTTATCATCAGGTACTTCTAAACCATCAACTGGTTCTGGAACGTTGTAACTGTTCTTTTTGATTTTGGTATTATCCGTTAATAAAAAATGCGTCATTCCTAAAGTGGCAAATTCGCACTTCGAAATGACGATTTCTTTATCTTTTCCCGCTAAAATTTGAAGAATATATTCGGTATTGATTTCTTTTTGCTCTTCAATCGTTAAAAACAAATGATAATACAATTTGTCCCAAATGTCCATGCGCAACAATTGGTTCGCAATCGCCAAACTTTTGTCTTCGATTTCTTCTTGAGTTAACTTTTGCCTTTCAGCTTTTGCCTTTTGCCTTAACGATTTCTTATCCATTTAGAGACGCTTTCAATTCGTCTATAAATTTAGTCAAATGTTCTACTTCTACGTGGTCCATTAACACAATTTTGTACCATTTGTTATTTTCGTTGTGTTGTTGTGGCACCAAATCATACTTTTCAGCAATTTTTTCTGGAATAGATTCCGAATGAATCGTTACGATATTCATAAACGGTTCACGGAAATATTGGATATTTAGTTTATCTAATTCGTGACATAAAAATTGGGTACGCATTTGTAAAATACTTACTTTTTCAAACCAGCCATAAGCGCCGTAAGTAAATAAAATCATCCAAACCGCCACCGCATTTGCACCAGAACGACTTCCGCAAAGGGTTAAATCCATTCCTTCTACGTATTCTGCTTCTTTGGTTAATACGTTTTCGATTAAACCTTTTCGGCAAACAAAAACACCTGTTCCATAAGGAGCTTGCAACATTTTGTGCGCATCAATGGTAATCGAACTAATTTTCGGATTACTAAAGTTAATTTTTGAATTTTGATTACTAAACGGATACACAAATCCGCCATAAGCGCCATCAATATGCAAACGATACGTCGCATTATTTTTTTCCAATGCAGAAGTATACACATCCGGATTATCCACAGAACCAAACATTGTAGTCGCCATATTGGAAACGGCAATGAAGTATTTTTTTCCTTTATTTTTAGCTTCCGAAATGATATTGTCTAAAGCAATCGGATCAATTTCACGGTTTTCAAACCCTACCGGAATTTTCAACCAATCGATTTGCAATAAATTAGAAGCTTTTGGAATGGAATAATGTGTGTCTTCCGAAGCTAAAATGGCGATTTCGTCTAATTTTGCATCGAATTTATGCATGAATTCATTTCTAAAAACCCAAATTGCTTGAATATTCGCTTCCGTTCCACCAGGAGCGATGTAACCGTCAAATTCGTTTTCTTTGGCTTTAAAAATATCAACCGCAATGACGTTTAAAACTTCACGCTCAATTTCTTGTGTGCCATAAAATGCTTTTTCCGAAGTGCCAAAAGTGTGGCAACCAATGTTATTTGGATTGGCTACATACGTTTGAAGTGTTGGTGCATCTTTTAAAAAAGGCGCATCATCATAAAAAACGCGATTATCTAATTTAGACGCTGGATATCCTAATGAAGCGTCTTTTGAGAAATTTACATTATCGTGTAAAGCCTTTTCAATACGGGCTTTTCTTTCTTCTTGTGTTAATTTTTTCCAGAAGTTCATACCTAAAAATTTTTGGCGAATTTACAGTGGATATACCAATAAAAATATGATAATTGTTAGCTTTCCAATTCTAACTGGGTTGAGATATGAAAAATAGCATCGCCTTGGTAAATAATCGGAGCGTTATTTACATTGATGATATAACCTTCATGTGATGCTTTTACTTTATGTTCGATTTTTCCATATGGATCAGAAATAGTAGCTAATAATTCGCCTTTTTTGACAAAACTTCCAATTGTTGTTAAACCATGAAACATACCGGAATATTTCGCTCTTATCCAACTCGATTTTTCAATATAAATGGTTTTATTTTGAGGATTAGTTACTTTCTTTCTCGGATTTAGCATTTCTAAATGGTTTAGAAATCGTTTAGTTCCTTCTACCGCTTCTTCGGTAACTTGAAGATTTAAATCCAATGATTTTCCACCTTCAAAAAGTAACATTTTAACGCCTAATTTATCACAAGAATTTCGAAACGAACCCGAAATATTCTTCGAATACAACGTAAAAGGCGCATTGAAAACATCCGAAAGTTCTTTGAGTTCTGGATTTTCAGGTACAATTCTAATTTGTGGAGCATTAAATCGGCTCGCGCCACCGGCATGAAAATCAATCGCATAATCCACGTGCGGAATAATATCTTTCAAAATATAATACGCAAAACGACTCGCTAACGAGCCTGTTTTACTACCAGGAAAAACCCGATTCAAATCGCGACCATCCGGAAATTCACGCGTTTGATTGACAAATCCGAAAATATTAATAATTGGGATGCAAATAATTGTGCCACGTTTTGGTTTGTTGATTTTTTGAATAATTAACTGACGCACAATTTCAGTTCCGTTGATTTCATCGCCATGCAAACAAGCCGTGAATAAAACCGTTGGACCATCAAGTTTTGAACGTTCCACAATTATTGGAATTTTCAATTTGTTCATGGTGTGCAACTTGGCAATTTCCATGTTAATGGTTT
>NZ_CALBSN010000120.1 GCF_937967675.1 uncultured Flavobacterium sp.
GTTAAAAATAAGATTTTATTCTTAACTTTAACTGGAAGCTAAATTAGTATATCCAGTTCAGGTTTTTGATTTCTTTGACCCAAATAAGGTGGATTACCCAATATATAAATTTCATCATTATCTTTTTTAGGACATACTTTTTCCCAATCTACTCTAGTAGCATTACCATGAACTATATTTCCACCTGCTTGTAATGGTAAAGTTGGTGTGCTTTCGCCTAATATTTCTTTGAACTTTTGGTTCATTTGGTGTTGTGCTAACCACAAAGATAGAATTGCAATTTCATGAGCGAAATCGTCTAACTCTATGCCAAAGAATTGTGCTAACTCAATTCGTGAAAATAATGTTGGTTGATATTGTGCTGCTAAAGTTAATTGTGCTTTTGGGATTAGCTCTAATTGATACGGTTCAAAACCTGTTGCTGCTTTTTGAAGCTCTTGTAATTGTAATAAAATTTTAATTTCAAGAAAGCGTAATTCTTTGTATGCGATAATTAGAAAGTTACCACTACCACAAGCAGGATCAAATATTTTGATTTTACCTAAACGTTCTAATAATTTATTTAGTCTTTTAGGTTCGTATTTACCATTTTCGAACTCTTCGTTTAATTCATTTAAAAATAAAGGTTCAATTACTTTCATAATGTTAGGTACGCTAGTATAGTGCATTCCTAAACCACCACGATGCTCAGGCGTAATTACCGCCTGTATCATTGAACCAAAAATATCAGGATTAATAGCTGACCAATCTAATTCGCCTGCATCAATAACAGCTTGACGAGAACGTCGAGTAAAAGATGGTGTTTTATGTTTGTGTTCAAACAATCCTCCATTAACATATGGAAATTCATTTAGATATGCTGGAAGGTCTTTTCTGTTTCTGTCATGCGTATTTAAAACATCGAAAAGATTATCAAGATAATTGCTTAAATCACTACCATCGTTTTGGGTGTGTGAACTAATTGCATTTGTGAATTGACCTTTCTTAAAAATATTGGTGTCCTCTGCAAAAAAGCAAAATAACAACCTAGATAAAAACACATTTAACCCATGAATGAACTCAGGAGAATTATCAGGATTGTCTTTTTTGATTTCGTCAAAAAGCTTTGCCATTTTTTCGGCTGCTTTTACATCGGCAGGATTTTCATTTTGATGTGTTGCTTTTTCCATTCCTGCCCAAGGCAAAAAGAAATCGAAATGTTTTGGTAAAGCAGTCAATTCAATATCTAAAGTGTCTGCTGTTTTTGTATCAACTGCCAACAGCGTAGTAAAATCTGTAACGATTATAAAACGCTGTTCATGCTTTATTTGTTCTTTGCAATTTGTAATTGCAATATGTAAATCTTCGTTGTAAACAGGTTTAAACAATACCTTTTTTTTCCAAGATACTTCACCCTCAACTTTAGACAAATTTAAGTTTCCACTTTGCAGTCTTGTTATTGATGCTTTAGGTAAACCGTAAGCCAATAACAAATCGAAAATGAATGTGTCTTTACTAAAATTTACAATTAAATTTTGAAGATTTTGCTCTACTTGGGCTATATTCATATTATTGAATTTCTATATAAAAACTCAAAAATAAGACATTATAATTATTGTTTAACTATATAATTAATTTTAGTTGATTTTTCTGTAATTTCCATAGTCTGGTTGTTCTAAATATTTTCCTAAACATGATTTAAGAAAATTACCCACTGAACGTTCACCAATATCAAACTTTTTACCAATTTCAATTGCTTCTTTTCTCTGGAATTTATTAGGTAACGCATCGAAAAACTTCTTTTTGTTTTCACCTGATTTGAATGGTCCTTGTTCCCCTTGTTTTGGTAGATTAGTAAACATTATAACACTGTGTTGAATGTACGTTTTTGTTAATGTTAATGCGGTTTCAAAATCAATATCCAAACAATATACTTCTTTGTGATGCTCATTTGTTACAAACTTTCTTATAGCTGTGAAAATCATGCAAAAACGATATAATATCAACCCTAATCGCTTAACTATACTTAAAGCATCTTCACTAACAAACGTGTTTATTTGTTCTAAAAAAGAGCTAAAAATAGGATTAAATCTTTCCCATTGTTCATCAGTTAAATGTAAAATCATTTCGTCTGTTTCGTAAAACTCAACTAACTTTAAAACTAGTTTTGATTGAGTTGTGAAATAGTCTGTTAAGTTTACAGGATTTCCTTTTGGTGATGGGTCTAACCATACTGCTTCTGTTTTAAATACATAGAATATAAATCGACTAAATAATCCATCTTCGGCAGAAGAAATAATATTAAATATTTGTTTTGGTGTTCCCGACAATGCTACTGCTAATTGCGGATTATTTACTTCGACAAACTCGCCATCAGTTTTTCTACTTACTGATATTTTTTCGTGATGAAAAGATTTACGCAACATATCGGAATATGTTCCCCATTCGTTTTTGAATGTTTGTCCTAATGTATCTGCTTCGGTTTCACAAATAATTCCTTTGCCTTCGTTACAATCTAAGTGCTGAATTATTTTAGCATTACTTGTATTTGCCGGAATATAAACTACTTTGAATTTTGGAGCTTGTGGCATTTCTTGTCCTTCTTCAAGTTTTCCTTTTGCTTTGAGCATTTTATAAGCTGCTAAACTTTCTTCGTATCGTTTTTTATCCTCTATGGAAATAGCTAATGTTTTGTCATGGTATTTGTCTGCTAATGCTTTTGCAAATTTCAAAGATCCTTTTCCCGAAGCTGCTGGAGCTAAAATGAAAGAAAACAAACTTGGATAAATAACGCTACCGCTATATAAACCTGAAACATTAGGTAAGCAACCTGATAAAATTGCTAATGCTCCTGTAAGGAATGTATCTCTTTCTCTTTCTTGTGTAAACACTTGACAGCTTTCAAACAAAATAGGTGGTAGGTTATCGTAAACCGATTGCGGAATTATAGGCGTCCCTTTTAGACAATCTTCATAATCATCAAAATTATTGTCTGTATTTATAATACTATCTGTTTTGGAACTTTGCATGTTTGCAAACTTTGCAAACTTTGCAAAGTCTGCACTTTGGTTTCTATATGTGCTGATTACCGTTGCTTTTATTTCTCTTTCCTCTAAATCAAAATTATTAATACAATAGTTCAAAGTATCATCTTCATAAATACCAAACTTATTTGCATTACAAGAGAATAGGAAAATAAAGTTGTTTCTATTTCCATTGTAATATTGTTCTTTTTGCTCCGTAAACTTTAAGCACTTGTCTAATAATTCATCTGTTGTAATGACGTGTTTGACTTCTCTTATTGGTTCTGATTTCAATGGTTTAATTTCTTCCTTTGCTTCAAAAATTACTGCATTTTCATTTAAAAATAAATCTGTATCACAAGAAACAAAACACAATCGGGTAATGTCTTTACATTTTGCATCAAAATCATAACCTGATAACTCTTTATAAAAATTTGCGATTTGATTGTAAACTGTTGTGTGTTGCTCTGCATTTGAATTGACTTTAATGAATACTTTTAAACCTTCGTTACTTGGACTTATAAATGATGCAAACGTATATCTACAGCCATTTACAAGCGTTACAAGATTGTTTATTTCAGTTAGTGGTATATCATCAAAATCTAAACATACTACTTGTGAATAGGTTACTATATTCGCTTTTGTTCTACTTTCTCCAAATGTTCCAGAAGTTGTAAAACCTAATAAATTACTTTTGATTTCTTCGGCTGTTTTTTCATCTCCTTTATGCAAAGCGTATCGGATAGAATTAATTTCACTTTGGTATTTATCGGATTTGATTTCTTGTAATACTTCTAAAAGATTTCTTTCTCCTAAGTTGTATTTGAACTCTTGATAAACACTAACCATCAGTTTGCTATTTGCTATCTGTTCCATCACTACTTAGAATTATAGTTATCATTTAGTAATTTTTGGATATCCGAAAGTCTGTAATAGATTTTATTACCTACTTGAGAAAACTCGATAATTTTCTTGTTTCTCCATTCCTGTGCTGTTCTTTTACTAATATTCATTAGCTTCATAAATTCACCGTTATCAAAAAACACATCTTCGGGATCTAATTTGCCACCCAATTTCATTTGAGCCACTATTAAGGCAACACTATCGTCTAACCTTTTTAATACTTTTTCGGCATCGTCATAAAAATTACTCATAGCTTACTTTTTTAATAGGGTTAAACAATCCATTAATTCGCTCTTTTTGTAGTAACGTCTTGCACCTATGCCATAGGCTTTGACTTTACCATTGTTTGTCCATGCCCAAAGTGTGCTGCTATCAATTTTTAGAAATTGGCAGGTTTCTTCTCTGGTCATTAATTCTTCCGAATTGTCTTTTGTTTGAAGTTCTTTTTGAAGTTCAAGAATTCCGTTTCTAACGGATGTACCTATTAGCTGTTGAAGCTGTTCAATAGATAGGTTTTGAAGTAAAATTGCATTGTTTTGCATGACTTGTTATATTTAAGATTAACAAGCCAAAATTCTAGTTGAAGTCGTGTTGTGGATTGAATGAAATCGTGTGTTTTATTACACGGTTTTCATGTAGTTTATTTTACCCTTGAATATATACTATCACGTAAAGCAATTTTACCTATATCTCCTTTAGGTTTAATTCTATCAATTGAAATATCAAAATCTGAAAGCATTTCTATATATGTTTTGTGAAGCAAATCAAAATGTATTAAACCTTCATAAGTCATTTTATAAAACACATAACTGTAATTAGATAAACATTCTTTTTTGTTCCCAAATTCATCATACAATTTTTTAAAAACAGAATATGAATAGTAATCTTTAAAAATTCTCGGATATGGGTTTACTTCACTAGGTACTTTGATTTCCTTTTCTTTACTTTCAACTTTTACTACTTCCGGGCTTTTGGTTGTAGGTTTAATTAAATCTGAAATTGTTTTTTTCTTTGTTTGTTCTTCAACTTCGTCTGGAGTTTGAAATGAACTAAATTCTTCCATTCTGTCCCAATGTATTGATATAATCTTATTACAAACTGAACAAAAAGCTTTATTGTTATATGCTTTACTATTTTTAAAATCAGATTTATCAAAATCAACACTTATTTGAGCCGTTAGTTCCCAATATTGCCCTATTCGTTTACAGTTGTCGTAAGTATAGTTTTCTTCTAATCTTGTAAAATAAAATAACTCTGTAAAGGCAGTATTAAAATCAAAATATTTGTAATCGCTTATTGTCCCATTCATGAAAGCTTCTAATTTGAAAAAAGCATCATTGAGTTTTTGAACTACTTTATCATAATTCAAATTATTGTCTTTTGGAATGTCAATGAATGATTTATAAGTTAAAAAGCTATTTACATCACATACCCCTTGAATAAAATCTTTTAAAGGATTGTAATTATAACCTAAACTTTCAATAACACTATCAAATCTATAACGTTCTATATCTTCTAAATTCTTTCCAACTAACTCTTCAAATAATTCATAGTATTCTGTTAGAAGAAAGTTTTTAGTAATTATTTCTCGTAATTCTTCAAATTCGGTGTTTAAAGGGTCTGGAGTAGTTAAACAATTTAGATAACCTGCAATGATAGGATTACATTTACTTATTCTTTTTTTGAGTTTCTGAACCTTTTTAGTAGTGATGATTTGCTTTTCAGCATCATCAGAACACAGAGAATAGTCAAGTCTGCCCAAGTCTCTTTCTTGTTGCTCGATACTAAAAATTTCTATGTTTACAAATTCCAAAAGGAAGTCTAAAACTTCCTTTTCTTTCTTGCTTAACTCACCCATCAGTTTGCAAATATTTTTTAAAAGTGTGAAAGTATGAAAAACCCTTAAATATTAAAAGTAATTCGTTAACTCCATTGCAATATCCTTGTTGCTTTTGCCAATGTAAGTTAAAAACATTGCTTCTGTTGTATGCCCTGTTATGTACATTAAAAATGAGGTTGGAATTTTACCATAATTGTTGGTTGCAAAGCTTCTTCTTCCAATATGAGAAGAAACCATTAAATGTTTTGGATAATCTTTTGTAACTTTTTCTTTTAGTTTATGGTCAAATAATGTTCCGTGAATAGGTTGGTTTATTTCAGCTGCTTCACATACTTTTTTAATATGCTCATTATAACGTTGGTCTGATATTTTTCTTGGGAAATTACCATCGTATTTCTTCATTATTTCAATGATTTTTGAATGAAGCGGTATTGTCATTATCTTATCTGTTTTAACCTGTGTAAACTCAATTAATGGCTTTAATTGACCTGCTTTATTCTTTTCGTATCTAATCATAGATTTATCAAAACGTAAGAAGTCTGAAACCCTTTGACCGCAATAACAGCTTATCAATAACCAATCACGTGCATTTTCTAAACCATCTGTTAACTTCTCGCTTTCAATTTTTTCAATTGCTAGAATTTCCTTTTCATCTAAATAGATATTATCTACTTTATGATACTTTGCTTTAATGCTGTCAAGTTGATAATGTGTTTCTACTCCGTTAGCTTTTGCATGTCGGCAAAATGTTTTTATAAAGCGAATGTTTCTTGCTGTTGTGTTTGGTGCATAACCAACACTAATACAATATTTTTCAAAGTCCATTTTGAATTTAGCATCAATATCACGAATGTATAAAACTGAATTTGTGTGTTCTTGATAACGCTTCAATAAATGCTTGATAACATTACATTTTGTAATAGTGCTGCTTTTTACATCGGCTTTTTTAAACTCAATGAATGTGTCAATATAATCTACTAATTTATCTGGATGCTTTTCTTGTTCCTGTGGTGGATTGATAAAATCTTTTAACCATTGAGCATCTATAACCTTGTTGCCCTTGCTTCGGTTGTACTCTTTTAATAGGTCGTTTTTTAATGTTGACAAATCTGTATCCAGGTTTGCAATGTCAATATCTTTTAAAGCTTTCTTTGTTGGTCGCTGTTCTGCATCATCCCAATTGATTGGGTCAATATGATAATTTGTTTTAGCTTTGATGTCAAGTGTTCTGCCATCACGTAAACGAATGTAAATAACCGCAGGACTTTTTTTGCTCTGAAGGAGTAGATAAATAGATGCCATATTTTTGCCTTTTTATGTTCCATAAAGATACAAAATTTAGTCCACATTTAGCCCACATTTGTCCAAAAATATCCTAATTTATCCAATATTATCCAATACCTTTTATTTTGTAAACCTTTGTAAAGTATTGATTTTATTGACTTTTTGTATATAAATAGGTTTTTTTGATTTTTGGGTGTTTGTAAAGTTGTAGTCCCTCTTTCTCCGCAGGGTAAAACCGGTTCAGAAATGAATCGGTTTTTTTTATGACTTTTTTTAAACACATAGCTACATAGGCGTTGCACTTTTTTTGGAACACAGATTTAAGAAATTTTAGAAATCTTTAAAAATCTGTTGACTCGATTGTCATCCTGAGCGAAGTCGAAGGCTAATGGAAAAGGATTGAATTAAAATTTCTTAGAAGGAATTGTCCCCTTGAGGGTTCCGACCCTTCGGAATACAGGGGTGTTGCGTGTTTGTATTTGATTTTTGAAGTTGTTCTTGTTCTTATCCTAGCTCTTTAAATTATCAATAAACAATTTCGCAGAAGTCGACAAAGCTTTGATGTGTTGAAAAAATAATCTCGTTTATAAAAGCACATAAATTTTGCAAGCTCCTTATTTTTTAGGTGGTTTGAACGGTATCATTTGAAAATCACATAAATATAACTTATTGAAATTCAGTAAATTAAAAACTTATATTAATTTACTGATAATCACTAAAGTTGTTTAAAACTTGCTCCAATTGTAAATAAGTTTGACTTTCTTTTTTCCTACAAATTTATAAACTTTGTAAACGTCGGTTAGGCACGAAATCCGAAGCTAGTGTACTATGACAAAAAATTATTTATTCACTTTTAACACTAATAAATTATGAGTGTAAAGTACCAAGTTCTTCCAAGAAAGAACCCGCAGGACCTATTAGCGCCTGAAAAATTTTATGCCGCTGCCATTGCAGATGGGGAAACTGATTTAGACAAATTAGCTGAGCAAATTTCGTATCAATGTACGGTAACCGAATCGGATTGCTATGCCGTATTGTTGTCTTTAGAGCGCAACATTATTAGCGAATTAGAGCAAGGCAGAATTGTCAAATTAGGACGATTAGGTAATTTTCAAATTGGTGTAAGCTCTGAAGGTAGAGATACAGCTGAAGAAGTAACTTCGGGTGCTATTACCAAAACTAGAATTTTATTCCGTCCTGGAAAAAGATTACGTTCTTTATTGAATGATTTGTCATTCAGAAAAGCGAGCTAGAACCCCGATTTTTGAGCGTAATTTTGTAATAAGACCTCGAGTATTCCAGTGCTCGGGGTCTTTTTTTTGTTATAATTATAACAATTTCATGCGGACGAACCGTTTGCTTTGTCCTGACAAAACATTTACTTCGTCGGGATGTTCCTATTATTTCATCAGGACGAAACTTTCAACTGTAATTTTGATGGCTTTTTTTGATTTCTTTCTAAAAAAATAAAAAAAAAGGTCAAAAAATAGCTTTCAATCCTTTCGTGTTAAAAACTTTTCATCGAATTTTTTATCCTTTTCATCGATTTTTTTCTTCTCAAAAGGCATAAAAAAAGCTCAAAAAAACTGGCTAGAACCCCGATTTTTGAGCGTAATTTTGTAATAAGACCTCGAGTAGTTCCAGCTACTCTACCGAAATTATAGTGTAAATATAGTATTTATTTTGTTTTTGCATGCATGCATTTATAAAATTTAACATTGAAAAAAACGTCTTTTTGTTCCCTTTTTTTACTTATTTATTTGTAGGGTGTTTCTTTACAGTTAGTATCAAATTTTAAACTTTACGCGTTTTTAATTTTAACTCTTCGGTTTACAGTTTCCCGTAAAATTTATCAAAGCCCTTTATTTACTTTAGCTGACGAAGGTACCCCCGTATTTTTACCTGGTTTGAAAATCAGGTATTTTTACGGGTTGTATAGGTGCTTTTTTTTCATTATGTTTGAAAAGATACAATAAGCCTTACAAATATGTTACTAGAACCGCGCAAAGCCTTAAATAAAGCCTTTTTAAAGATTAAACCTAATAGAACTGGTATTGAGTTATTTAAACAAAATTTAATTCTTTTATTAGATAGTATTAAGGATAAAGAATCGGAGGAGTTTCACAAGAATTTGATTTCAGATTTCTTGAAGAATACTTATTATTCGCCGAATCATTTTATTAATACGAAAGGGCGAAACGATTTAGTGATTCATATTGGCAAAGAGGCTAAGAGTAATGTTGGTGTTATTATTGAAGCGAAAAGCCCAACGAATAAAGCCGAAATGCTTTCGCAAAAGAACATTAATAGCAAGGCATTGCAAGAAATGGTGTTGTATTTCTTGCGTGAACGTATCACTCATAAAAATCTTGAAGTAAAAAATGTAGTGGCGACCAACGTTAACGAATGGTACATTTTTGACGCGCAATTGTTTGATAAACTTTTCGCCCAAAACAAAAGCTTAGTTAAACAATTTCAGGACTTTGAAGAAGGTAAATTATCGGGTACAAATACCGATTTTTTCTACAAAGAAATTGCCAAACCTTATATTGAAACTGTACTGGACAAATTAGAATATACGTATTTTGATTTGGCTTCGTATGACAAAATTTTAAGAAACGAAGACAAACTCGATGATGCCAAATTAATTGTCTTATACAAATTACTTTCGCCAGAGCATTTATTAAAATTGTCGTTTGCGAATGATAGCAATTCCTTAGATAAAAACTTTTACAATGAATTACTGCATTTAATTGGGTTAACCGAAACCAAAGAAGGAGGGAAGAAGCTAATTGAACGCCCAAAAGCAGGACAGCGAAATGCTGGTTCTTTATTAGAAAACGTGATTAACCAATTGGATAGTTTAGATAAATTATCTCGTTTGCCGAATGTAAAACAATATGGCGACACGCACGAAGAACGCTTGTTTACCGTTGGTTTGGAATTGTGTATTACGTGGGTAAACCGTATTTTGTTTTTAAAGTTGCTAGAAGCGCAATTGATTAGCTACCACAAAGGCGATAAGAGTTATGCGTTTTTGCACAAAGACTTATTGCACGATTACGATAATTTGAATGCGTTGTTCTTTATGGTGCTAGCCAAGAAACCAGAAGAACGAAACGACCGCGTAAAAACGCTATTTGCTAAAGTACCTTACTTAAATAGTTCGTTGTTTGAACCTACCGAGTTAGAACATCAAACCTTGTTTATTTCTGGATTGGAAGATGATATCCAATTGCCTATTGTAAGCGGTACAGTATTGAAAGATGCCAATGGAAAAAAACTAACCGGTACTCACAAAGCCATTGAGTATTTCTTTGACTTTTTAGACGCTTACGATTTTGCGAGTGAAGGCAGTGAGGAAATACAAGAAGACAACAAAACCTTAATCAATGCCTCGGTATTGGGATTGATTTTTGAAAAGATTAACGGCTATAAAGATGGTTCGTTTTATACACCGAGTTTCATTACGATGTATATGTGTAAGGAAACCATACGCCGAGCGGTGGTGCAAAAGTTTAATGAAACCAAAGGTTGGAACTGCGAAGACTTTGATGCCTTATATAACAAGATTGAAGACACCAAAGAAGCCAATGCTATTATTAACAGCATAAAAATATGTGACCCAGCGGTGGGTTCAGGACACTTTTTGGTTTCGGCGCTGAATGAAATGATTGCCATTAAGCACGATTTAAAAGTGTTGGTAGACCGCGAAGGCAAACGCTTAAAAGAATACCAAGTAGATATTGTAAACGATGAGTTAATTGTGACCGATGAAGATGGCTTACCGTTTACCTATAACCCAAAAAGCAAAGAAAGCCAACGCCTGCAAGAAACCTTGTTTCATGAAAAACAAACCATTATTGAAAACTGTTTGTTTGGGGTAGATATTAATCCAAACTCCGTTAAAATTTGCCGTTTGCGTTTGTGGATAGAATTACTTAAAAATTCTTATTACCAGGTTGAAGTTCCCCCTTCGGGGGTTAGGGGGCTAGAAACCTTACCAAACATTGACATTAACATTAAATGCGGAAACTCGTTAATTGCTCGTTTTGGATTGGATGCTGATTTGAAAGAAGCCTTAAAGAAAAGCAAGCTAAAAATTGAGGATTACAAGCGTGCCGTTGACCAATACCGCAATGCCGAAAGCAAAGAGCAAAAGCGCGATATGGAAACGCTGATTGCCGAAATAAAAACCAATTTTAGAACCGAAATTAACCAAAACGGCAAAGAAATTAAAGAGTTGCAAAAGCTGAAATACGAGTTTAACGTAAAGTTTGACAGCGCCCAACTTTTTGAAACCAAACTCACCAAAGCCGAACAAAAAGCTAAAAAAGACTTAGCGGATAAAATTGAAAAAATTGAAACTCAACTCGAAGAAATAAAAAGCAACAAAATTTATGAAAATGCTTTTGAATGGCGCTTTGAGTTTCCTGAAGTATTAAACGACGAAGGCGATTTTGTAGGCTTTGATGTGGTGATTGGGAATCCGCCTTATGGTGTTAATTTTTCTGATATTGAAAAAAAATATTTAACTAGTTTTGATGTTGATGTACCAGATTATGAGATATATATTTATTTCACTTCACTTTCAAAAAGAATACTAAAAGTCGATGGTTTCTTATCTTATATTTTCCCTAATACATTTTTATCAACAAAGTTTGGTATTAAATATAGGATTAAAATATTTGATGAAACTCAAGTTTACCAAATAGTAGATTTATCAAGTGATAATACTTTTGAAGACGCATCAGTTAGGACATGTGTGTTCTCCTTTAAAAAGAGTAATCAAAATTATAAATCTGAATTCTACGGTGTAAATAATAAACAATTTTATTTAAAAGAAAATTTTGATAAATCATATTTGATAGAGCAATCAGAAAATTTATTAAGCTTATTTTATCAAAATAAAGAAGAAATTTTTATAATTGATAAAATTAAAAATTTTAGTTATTTAAAAGATTATTTAGAAGTTTCTCAAGGTTTTATACCATACAGAAGAAGTGATTTAATAAAAAAATATGGAGAAATTGAAGGTAATAAAATTGTAGATGAAAAATTATGGCATTCAAAATCAAAAAGAGATAATAATTGGAAATGCGAAATTTTAGGTAAAAATGTTAATCGTTATTCATATGTAAATAATCAAAGTTATGTTTATTATGGTAGACATGTTGCTTCTTATGTGAATGAGAAATTTTTTAATCAAAAAAGGATTTTAATTCGAGAAATTACTTCTGACAAACTTATTTGCACCTATTTAGAAGAGGAATTTATAAACAATCCTTCCTTAATAAACCTTATTGATGAAAAAGATATTTTAGATTTAAAATATTGTTTAGCGATTTTAAATTCTTCATTGATTGGATGGTATCATAATAAAGTTTCTCCCAAGGCAAATAAAGGATTATTTCCAAAAATTCTAATTAATGATGTAAGAAATATTCCTGTTGTAGAAATTCCAAAACCAGACCAACAACCCTTCATTGACAAAGTTGACCAAATCCTTTTGCTCAAAAAAGACAACGCAGAAGCTGATACTGCTGCTTTAGAGCGTGAAATTGATTTTATGGTTTATGCGTTGTATGGGTTGAGTGAGGAGGAGATTAGTATTGTGGAAAATAGTTAAGAAAATAGTTATGCAAGAAAATACAGTTTATCATTACACTTCATTAGAAACTTTTGTTAAAATAATTAATGATGCAACTAATGAATCTCTAAAATTTAGAGCAACACACATTGATTTTCTTAATGATTTTACAGAACATACGATTGCTGCTAGTTTATTAAAAGAGAAATTAATTGAATATGATAATTCTTTAGATAAAAATGATAAAAAAGATTTTCAAACTAAATTAAATGATAATAGGATGTCTTTTTTTAAATATGAAGAAATTGATGATTTATACCCATATATTATTTCTTTTTCTGAATGTTGGGATAGTCTTCCCATGTGGAACACATATGGCAATAAATCAAAAGGAATTGCAATAGGATTTAATAAAGAAAAGTTATCACAAATAGAAGAATATAAATTTGAGAAATGTGTTTATGAGTCTAAGGAATATGAACAATACTTAACTGAAAACATAAAGCAAATTCATAGCTGTTTACATATTGATTCATATAGTATTAGTTTTTCAAGTGGTTTTGATAATAATCTACTTAAACAACATTATAAATTTCTTCCAATATTAAAAAACAAAAGTTATAATTACGAGGATGAATATCGATTAATTATACCAAGTAAAGTTGTAGAAAAAAAAGAATTGAAATTTCAGACTAGTGATTCTTTATTGAAGCCATACAAAGAAATATCAATCCCTTTTGAATATGTAACAGAAATTATTTTAGGGCCTTTAATAAATTTAGAAAAATTAAAAACGGCATTATTTTTTTTATTAAAACAAAAAAACAAAATTATTAGTTTAGATAAAGAACATGGTAAAATTCATTTAAGAAAGAGCAATATTCCATTTAGAGATATATAAAATACAATATAATCCCCGCTCGTGCGCGAAACGAAGTTCAGCGAAGCTAATCCTTTCGCGTTCGTTTAGTTAGTAATGAGATGGTTAAGAGATGCTGAAACGAGTTAATTATGAGAAGTAGAAGCAATGCAAAAAATAATTAGCCAGTGTGATGTATTGCTCCTAAAAAATATTAAATAGTTATAATTTTAAAGATTTTTAAATTTCTTCCTTCTGTGTTTTAAAACTTTGATTTTGAAAACGGAGTTGGTAATGTTTGTTTTAAGCTATTCGTATGTTTGTTAGCATTTTTATAAAAAAAAACCGTTACTTAATTTAGCAACGGTTTTTTATATTTACAGTGTATTACAATCGGTTTGAATAATGATTTGTGGAGATTGCATTCCACTAAATCCTCCAAAGAAAAAGGATTCTATTATAGGCATAATACAGTTGTATTGCATTATTGTTTGTTGCGCATTTCCATATCCTGTACCCCCCATATAAATGGTTTCTAGGTTAGGAACTACACAAGTGCTTTGTAATAGGGTAGCAGCTACGTTTCCGTAACCTGCTCCTCCAAAATAAATAGTTTCTAGCAATGGATAGGCACAAGTGCTTTGTATGAATTGTTGTTCGTCATATCCTGTTCCATTTCCGCCATAATAAATGGTTTCTAAAGAAGGAGCTATACAGTTGCCTTGGGTGAGAGTTTGTTGGTTATTACCTACACCCACACCACCAGAATACATGGTGGTAGGCACTTTAGTATTGAATACACCTCGCATACTTGGCATAGCAATTTGAGCATTAGCGCCACATCCAATGAATAAAAGCCATAGTATAAATTTTATTTTATTCATTGTAATACAAATTAAAATGATCGTACACCTCTTCCACCTTGGAAGAAAGAGTAGTTGTTAAATTGTACCCAGTTTCTTCTAGATACAGAAATCCATTCACCGCCAACCCAGTTAGAACCACCGCCTTTAACCATAATTCGATTAGTTTGCCAAGTAGCCATATCAGTAGAACCATTATCAACAGATTGACCATTTTCATATAGGTTACCGTCTCCATTTTGTGTTGTAAAGTCGGAAAAATCAACATTCCAACCTCCAATGCATGATTCCCAAACATTTCCAGTCATGTCTAAAACGCCATAGTAAGTTGCAGCTGCTTTTAAACGGTTAGAAGTAGGAGTAGCCGAAATACCAGCGCGGTATAAACGGTTTGTACCTGCAGTATTATTACCAAGCATAGCATAATTGTTAGTAGCTGAAGCGGAACCATAGTTAGGTACGTCATAAGTATTATTAAAGTCTGTTGAGCCCCATGCAAATTCACCTAAAACAGGATTTTGATTTCCTCTACATGCTTTTTCGTATTCAAATTCTGTCATTGGTCTTATGGCTGCCCAGTCTAAGAAAGCAAAGAAATTTTTCACGTTTAAAACAACAGGAATGCCTAAACCGTCTTCATCTTCGTTATATACACCGTTATTGTTTAAATCGTTTGCATAAACAGCAGGAATAATTTGAGAGGTATTGTTACCTGGAGTAGCAATTACGATTCTAGGTGAATTGTTACCACAAGGCCAGCAGTGAAATTCAGTGCCTGCAGGAGAATCAGGTGGAGTAAGATTTGGTTGGTAGTCTCTTTGCATTCTAATTTGCTGATTAAAGCTAAGTGTATTTAAAAAGGCTACATATTGACCAGCCGTAATTTCGTATTTCATGCAGTAAAATCTATTGTATCCTAATGGGAAAGAAGCGGGTAAACTTCCAGAAGAGCCCAAATTGTCTCTTTGGTAGTTAGAAGCAGCACCTAATCCTGCGTTTTGAATAGCAGCATTGATTAAAAGAGGATTTCCACTAGGATCTGAAAAAGTATGGAAATATTGTTGAGATCCATCTCCAATATAAAAATCACCTTCAGGGATGTTTACCATTTCCATACCATATACACCAATGTTATCACTTCCAATAGGAGAATTTAATGTTAATGTAACGGTTGCCATAGTTATATTTCCAATCCCTACAGCACTTCTTCTAATGAATACTCCTTTGTTATCAAGTACTTGGTCTACTTGTAATACCCCTCCAGTAACACTATTACCAGATGCTGCTATATCTGCATGTACCCATGGACTAGGTGCATTACTAACACAACTTTGTCTTTTTACAAATACCCAAACAGCATCCCAATTAGAAGGTCCTGTAGTAACATACCAACTGTTGTCCCATTTTATGGTAAAGGTTACAGTACTACCACTTACAGTAGGTGTACCGATAATTAAATTATTAGCATAACTGTTTATGTTAGATGCTAAAAATAAGATGGTTATTAAGGCTATTTTTTTCATATTTTTTCTATTGTTTAATCTTTAGTAATTGAATTTATTGCATGTCTCCGGCAGTAACGATAATACCACCACCAATATTTACAATGGTAGCAATGGCATAGTTGCCAGCTGTAGCTGTATAGTTGTTTCGGTTTTTTAGTGTTACGCCACTACCACCAGCAAAATTAATTTTGTTAGCGTCATCACTTTTTTGTAATACCATACAGTTAAATCCGACAGGAAGGTTGTTTTCAAACGTAATGGTAATTTGTGAACTAGGATTACATATTAATACTTTTCCTTTGTATAATTCTGCATTTGTAGCATTGATTGTGAAATTATTAGTTATTTCTGCACTTATTTCAGCATTTGCTGTTATAGAGCCATAGGTATTTACATTTGTAATGTTAGAATCTCCAATTTGAACAGTATTTGGGTTTTGAGCATAAGCATTAGCACCAATAGCGATAGCATTAGTGCCATTTGTTTGTGCATTGTATCCAATAGCTACTGCATTTTCTGGTTGGTTGTTATTACCGGCAAAGGAACCTACTGCTACGGCATTAAGCCCTTGGTTGTATTGTGCTGCAGCATAACCTACTGCAACAGCTCCTTCAGCTTGAGGTCCTTGCGCTGTATTACTTCCTATGGCAATTGAGTGTTCCCCTTGTCCTCCAGAACCCGAAACATAACCAATAGCGACATTAGAACTATTTGCTATGAAATAACTATTTGAGTCGACAGTACCATCTGCTTTTAAGAATTGTGAAGCTAATCCCCCAGGTATACTAAACGCATTAGCTGTTACACTATTAGTAAAACGGCCACTACCTTCAACATCTAATTTAAATTGAGGTAAGTAATTGCCTCCAATACCAAAGTTTCCATTTTCGTCAATGATAACTCGACTACAACATCCCCCTTGATAGATTGAAAAGTTGAATCCTGAGTTTCCAATTTCCCATGTGCTACCGTTATTAAACACTACTGATGGTGTAAATAACTGTCCTGTTAAAGTACCTCCTGCTAATGGCAAAAAATTATTTCCTATAGAAGTTACTTGACCGTCTACATATGTTTTAACAGCTAGTTCTGTTGGGAATTTTGTGTTAGTAGCGTCAGCTAAAGTAGCGTCAGTAGATTTGTTA
>NZ_CALBSN010000121.1 GCF_937967675.1 uncultured Flavobacterium sp.
ACAATGTACTAATTTTTAGTGTTTTGAGCAACTTTTTTTATAATGCACTACGGGTATAATAATAATTTTGGTTATTTAAACGGGCAATATATTTCTGAAAGAACTAATTTTTATCACAAGCCTGTAGCTAACTTAAACTGGGATTTCAATATTAATGAAACAACACAGTTATCTACAGTTTTATATGCATCTTGGGGTAGAGGTGGCGGAACCGGTAACTATGGTAGTGGTAAAAGAAGTATTTCTCAACTTAACCCTTACACAGGTCAAAATCAAAGTACTTACATTGATTATGATCAAATTTACGCAAACAACTCTGCAGACGCTGATGGTATAGGTTCATCTTCTAATTATGTAATTAGAGCTTCAATGAATAATCATGCTTGGTATGGTGTGGTTTCTAATTTGAAAAAAGAGATTAACAAAAACTTAAGTGTTAATTTTGGTTTAGATTTAAGAACCTATAATGGAGACCATTACCGTCAGGTATCAAATTTCTTAGGATTAAATGGATGGAACGAAAGTCGTTTTTTAAGAGATAATACTCATATTATTCCTAATCCTAACACTTTACCAAGCGCTTCAAATACTGTAACGCAATCGTACAATATTAATCCATGGTATGCGTTTTTTAATTCGGCTTCAGACAAACAAAAAATTGATTATGATTATAGCGAGACCATTACATATGGTGGTGTTTTTGGTCAAGTAGAATATTCAAATGATAAATTCTCTACATTCTTCCAAGGAGCTGTTTCTAATCAGTCTCATCAAAGATTTGATTATTATGATTATCAAGATCAATACCAAGATTCTAAAAAAGTAAATAATGTAGGATTTAATGTTAAAGGGGGTGCTGCATATAACTTTAACGAGCAACATGTTGTATATGGTATTGCAGGATACTATTCACGTCAGCCGTATCATGACAATATTTACTTAAATTTTACTAACCAAGTGAATCCATTAACTGAAAATGAAAAAGTTTTAGGGTTAGAAGCAGGGTACACATTTAAATCTAAAATATTCACGGCCAGTGTAAATGCTTACAGAACAACATGGGAAGATAGAGTTGTAACAACATCTACAGTTTTATCTTCAAATACTACAATTGGTACTACAAATTTAGTTGCTGGAGATGTAGTAATTTCTGCAAATCAAGGTGTTAAACAAGTACATTCAGGATTAGAATTAGATTTTGTATTAAAACCAATCCAAAAATTAGATGTGAAAGGATTTGCGTCTCTTGGAAATTGGGAGTATAGTGGAAGTGCTGTTAGAAGAAGATTTGATGAAAATTTAAATATCTTAGATGAAACACTAACAGATAATGACGGAGGTAAAGTAGGTGATGCTGCTCAAACAACCTGGGGATTAGGAGCTAAATATGAAATTTTTGAGCGCTTTACAATTGATGCTGATTGGAGAAATTACGATAAATTATATGCAAATGTAGTTGCTAAAAATAACTTACAATTACCATCATATGATTTAGTAGATATGGGAATTTCATATAAAATGTTAGTTGGAAAAGACAAACAAAACTCGGTTAATTTTAGATTCAATGTTAACAATTTATTCGATGAAGTTTACCTTTCTGAGTTAACTTCAAACATTAAAACAACAGCATTCATTAGTGGTACCTCTGGACCTACATATCAATCTGCTGGTAGAGTTTATAAAGGTGTGGCTGATGGTAACCAAGGTTTCTTCGGTTTAGGTAGAACATGGAACTTTACATTACGTTATAACTTCTAAGATAAATTAAAGTTAATTACTGAAAACCTCTTATTCATTTTTTTGGGTAAGAGGTTTTTTAATTTCCTATATTTGTAATTCACTTTAAAAAAATTAGGTATGTACGAAACTATTCAATCCGTTCACTCTATCTTAGCTTATGCCGCTTTAGGGCTTTTAGTATTAGCTTCAATTAATGCCATTTTTGGATTAACTTCTAAAAAATTATTTACTGATAAAGACTTACGATTGTCTTTATTCACCTTAATCATCTGCCACATTCAATTGTTAGTTGGTTTGATTTTGTATTTTGTTTCTCCGTTAGGATTAGAACAATTAGGTAACATGAGCGATAAGGCCATTCGTTTAACATCTTTAGAACATCCATTAATTAATATTATTGCTTTAGTATTAATCACAATTGGATGGTCAAAACACAAAAAGGAAGAAAGCAACAACGGAAAATTTAAAAAGATTGCCGTTTTCTATACATTAGGTTTAGTATTAATCTTATCGAGACTTCCTTGGGCTAATTGGTTCAATTAGTCTTTGGTACAATCTTTGGTAATAAGTAATCAAAATCAATAAATTATGAAGAAAAATAGCTTAATAGTTGCATTTGTATTACTTATTGCTGCATTAGTGGGCTTTTCTAATAGAACTAAATCGGGTTTCGTTAGAAAAGCTTCTTTATATGATACCGTTAAGAAAAAAGATTCCATCAAACTTTTAGATTCGATAAAAAAATCAGACTCTATTCGAGTTGCCGATTCTTTAGCCAATCTAAAAACTAAATTATACAAGAAAAACGTAGAAGCTTCTCATTATTCCGACAAATTAAATGGAAGGAGAACCGCAAGTGGTCAAGTTTTTAGCAATAAAAAATACACAGCTGCACATAAAACCCTAAAATTTGGAACAAAGGTTAAAGTTACAAATTTAGCTAACAACAAAAGTGTCATCGTAACTATAAACGACAGAGGGCCACATACTAGAAAAAGAGAAATTGATATGGCAAAACGACCATTTTTAGATATTTCTCATAACAAAGGCCGATCACCTTTGCGAGTTAGTTTAGAAATTGTGGAATAATTTTATTTCAGTTTACTTCCTTTAGAAGCCCACCAAGGCACCGTTTCTACAACTAATCTTCCTGCTTTTACCGCTGGATCAAGATTAGCCAAACTATCCGCTTCTTTCAAAGTTTCAGTATTAAAAAGTAAAAATCCAGCAATGGTTTCATTTTTATCAGAAGGACCTGCGATACTAATTTTATTCGTTTTCGCTAACCAATTGATATGTTCCATGTGTTTTTTTTGAATTTCAGCCGCTTCTTCTTTCGAGTGTTCGCGATTGGGTCCTTTTTTTAGCATCACTAAGAAATATTTCTGCATCACATAAGTAGTATCGCCTTCTTTGTAGCTAAAGGTTTCGTGATTGGTTTTCGGTTTGTCAGGATAAATTACGGTGTTTGAACCGCAAGAAAACAATATAACTACTGTCAATATTCCAAAAAGTGTTTTCATTTTACCAAGATTTAAAAGGATTATTACTCAAATAAGCATTGTAATAACGTTCGTCAGAAGTGACTTCTTTCCCTAACCAATTCGGTTTTTCAAAAGATTCGTTTTCCGATTGTAGTTCTATTTCCGCTACGATTAAACCTTCGTTTTCATCTGCAAAAACATCAACTTCATAGGTGTGATTTCCCACTGGAACTTCGTACCGAATTTTATCAATAGCGCCTTTTTCACAAAGAAGCAACAAGGCTTCGGCTTCCGAAATATCGATTTCTTTTTCCCACTCAAAACGGCTCATGCCCGATTCGTTTCCTTTTCCTTTTATGGTTAAAAAACCTTTGTTTCCTTTAATTCTAACTCTAACAGTTCGTTCTGGATTTGAATTCAAATAGCCTTGTACAATTCTAAACTGAGTTGTGCTTTCCGAGATAAAATCGGTTCCTGTAACCAAAAATTTGCGCTCTATTTCTGTCAAAATTTAATATTTATTTAGGCTTCTAAATTACTAAAAAATACTTTCTCTTTGTATCTTTACGAATCTATGACCAAAATTATGAATTTATTTACAAGTAAAAATCATCTTTCTCCCGATGTAATTCTTAAGAAATACTTTAACGAATTGCAGTTGTGGCGCAACGAAGAAAACGAAATTGATATTTTAGTTCAATTGGTTAACGCTATTCGTCCTAGAAACCCTAAGAAGGTAGAACAAATCAGCCTTTTTCCTATTATCGAATTTTTTACAAATAACGATAAGGAACGAATCAACTTTGTAGCGTATTTGCAAACGGTTTTACAAAGCAAAAATTTCGACACCATTTTAACCGATGCCGGAATTCTTCAAGATACCGATTTCTTTTACGAAGTAAAAAAGCGTGTTTTTGCTAAAATTCTACCCTATCAAGCACCAAAAGATACCTTACAATATGTTTTAAATCAGGTTTTTTATGTGGATTCTGATCCCGTTTGGATAAATAAAATTCCAAAATCTGAATTGGAAATTCTTTTTGAATTGTTTCAATTTGAGACGATTTATGAAAACGTTGCGGTCAATTCGCCTTTGTATGAAGTGATGCAAGCTATCAATCTGCTTTCGCAAAGAACAAGCGGAAAAGCCTTGGAATCTGACGTAATGAAAATGGTGCCTGAATATGCCGGTTTGGAAAGTCCGTTTGCTGCTTTTGAGAAAGAATTGTATGCTATTGAAAATACGATTCGCAATAAAGAATCAGAATTTTATACGAATTCTTCTGATATCAATTACAAGCAGTTATTGGTGTTGTATAAACAATGTAACGAATTTGTCGAGAAAGCCTTTCAAAACTCTTCTAAATATGGAATTTCACTACGTGTGAACCAAAACTTATTGCGTATCAAACAACAATTGTATCGTGTTGGCGTTTTGATGCCACTTTTGGTAGTCGATAAACCCGAAGATAAAAAAGCAAAATCAATTGAATTAGCGATAAAACTCATCAAATACAATTGCTTAAAAACTAACGTTAGAAAATTATTCAACGAAAGTACGCAATTGTTGTCTTACGAAATCACACAACATACTGCAAAAACAGGCGAACATTATATTACCGAATCCAAAACGGAGTATTTCAAAATGTTATATGCAGCCCTTGGTGGAGGATTGATTGTGGGATTTTTGTGTATTTTTAAATTGATGCTTTCTAAAATTGAAACTTCCGATTTTGGTCATGCTTTTTATTATAGTATGAATTATTCTTTTGGATTTATTACAATTTATATTTTAGGGTTTACATTAGCAACAAAACAGCCCGCTATGACAGCCGCTGCGCTTATTAGTGCTTTGGAAGACGGATTAAAAAAGCAAGGAAACGATTCTGAAAAACACAAAAGTTTCGCTATTTTATTTGCTCGATTGTTTCGTTCCCAATTTATTGCTTTTGTTGGAAATGTCGTGATGGCTTTTCCTGTGGCGCTTTTAGGAATTTGGCTAATTGATTTAGCATTCAATTACAATATTGCAGAGACTAAATGGGAAAAATTAATCACCGATTTAAGTCCTGTGCATTCCATGGCGATTTTTCATGCCGCTATTGCTGGATTTTTCTTGTTTTTGTCCGGAATTATCTCCGGAAGTATTGCGAATCGAGACAAGCATTTTGATGTCTATTACCGAATCAAAGAACATCCGTTGCTAAAATTAAATTTTGGAAAAGCGAAAGCCGAAAAAATCTCGAAATGGTTCGAACGCTATTGGGCAGGAATTATTTCCAATTTTTGGTTCGGAGTTTTCTTAGGAAGTACGGCTTCGGTTGGATTATTTTTAGGACTGAATTTAGACATCCGACACATTACGTTTGCCAGCGGAAACTTAGCTTTAGCCATTTACGGTGCCGATTACATGGTGAACAATGTGATGTTATTTTGGGGTATTTTAGGTATCGGAATTATTGGTTTTGTGAACTTTTTAGTAAGTTTTGGTTTGTCGCTTGGATTGGCGTTTCGTTCGCGTAATATTCCGTTGGCAGAGTTACGCCCGATTATCACTTCGATAAAACAACATTTCTTTAGAAAACCGATGAGTTTCTTTTTTCCTACCGAATAAGTTATGAGCGAACACTACCGAAAAATAATTCACGTGGACATGGATGCGTTTTATGCATCGGTAGAGCAAATGGATAATCCTGAGCTGAAAGGGAAACCTTTGGCAGTTGGCGGAAGCGAAGTTCGCGGTGTAGTTTCAGCGGCAAGTTACGAAGCTAGAAAATTTGGAGTTCGAAGTGCGATTAGTGGCATTCAAGCGAAGAAATTGTGTCCCGATTTAATTTTTGTGCGACCAAGATTTGACCGTTACAAAGAGATTTCCAAAAAAATCAGAAAGATATTCCACGATTACACGGATTTAGTCGAACCGTTATCGCTCGATGAAGCCTATTTAGATGTTACCGAAAATAAAAAAGGTAATCCCAGCGCGACATTAATTGCTCAAGAAATCAGAAAGCGCATTTTTGAAGAAGTTGGACTTACGGCTTCGGCAGGAATTTCAGTAAATAAATTCGTAGCCAAAATCGCTTCCGATTATAACAAACCTAACGGACAAAAAACGGTAAATCCAGATGAGGTAGAAGCGTTTTTAGAAAAATTAGATATCAAAAAGTTTTACGGCGTAGGAAAAGTAACGGCTGAAAAAATGTACCAATTGGGAATTTTTACGGGTTATGATTTAAAACAAAAAACTTTAGAGTATTTAGAGAAACACTTTGGAAACAGTGGTTTTCATTATTACCAAATTTGTCGTGGCATTCACAACAGCGCGGTTAAACCAAATCGTAAGATAAAATCCGTTGGTGCGGAACGTACTTTTGGAGAGAATTTATCTTCCGAAATTTTCATGGAAGAACGTTTGCAAAGCATAGCCAAAGAATTAGAAAAACGCCTTCAAAAAAGCAAAATCTCAGGAAAAACCATCACCCTAAAAATAAAATACTCCGATTTCTCCTTACAAACCAGAAGCAAAACGTTGCCGTATTTCGTAAGTGATAAAAACATCATTCTAGATGTTGCCAAAGATTTACTTTACCAAGAACGCCTAAGAAACTCCGTAAGATTACTAGGAATTTCCATCCACAACCTAAACAACGAAGAAAAAACCAAAACTGAGTTGCCTCAAAAAAGTGTTTCGGTGCAATTGAAGTTTGAGTTTTAGTTACTTAAACAAGCGTTAAAGTTGTCTTTTCTAACATGTTGCTTCATTTTTCTTTTTAGTTTTAACCCAAATTACAAAGGTATGGAGTTTAAAGTTTACGATGCTGCGTTTGCAAAACAGTATGAAAATGGCGCTATAAAAGCAATGCCGTTAGTGTCTTGGGATATTTATTCTCAGTTTTTATTGCAAACTAATGTGTTGCTTCATGATGTGAATTCATTACATCAAATTGCTAACAAAAATCAATGGAAATCGGTTTGGGATTACAAAGAAAGTTTACAAGATGAAACCGTTATTGTGGTAACGGATGCGCAATTAAAAATTGTTTTCGCTAGCAAAAATATCAAAAAAATGAACGGTTACGAAGCACAAGAAGTTATTGGAAACTCACCAAAAATGTTTCAAGGTCCAGAAACAGATTCTAATATAAGTTTCGAAATCAGACAAGCCATTTTAAATAAAGTTCCATTTGAGAAAAACGTAATCAACTATTGCAAAGATGGTTCTTTATACAAATGTCACATCAAAGGGTTTCCTGTTTTTAACGATAAAGGAGAAGTGACTAATTTTATTGCATTTGAGAAAATAGCGGCTTAAAGTTATCCAAATAGTAAAACTACTACTTCTGTCAAGCTGAACTCGTTTCAGCTTCTAATTTATTAATTTTATTGTGAGATTCTGAGACGAGCTCAGAATGACAAAGGAAATAAAAATAAAAACGAGTGCTACATTACTAGCACTCGTTTTTTATAACTATAAAGCAAAGCTTATTCTATTTCAGAAACACGCATCGTGTTTACCATTCCTTTTGCTACGATAGGCATTGCAGCTAAGTTGACCACCATATCACCTTTTTTCACGTATTTCTTTTCTTTACAAATTACATTGATATCGTCTACAGTGTCATCTGTACTAACCAATTTGTCATAAAAGAAAGCTCTAACGCCCCATAACAAGTTCAATTGTGTTAAAATACGTTTGTTAGAAGTAAATACCAAAATATGTGATTTTGGTCGCCATGCCGAAATTTGGAATGCCGTATAACCTGAGTTAGTTAACGTAGTAATCGCTTTCGCATTAATGGTATCCGCCATTTGCGAAGCGTGGTAACAAATCGATTTGGTAATATAACGTTGGTTTTTTACTTGTGGCTGCGATAACGGCACTTTAATTAATGGCGAATCTTCCACACTTTCAATAATACGTGTCATGGTTTGAATTACTTCTACAGGATAATTTCCTACTGAAGTTTCTCCTGATAACATTACCGCATCTGCTCCATCCATTACCGAGTTCGCTACGTCGTTTACTTCAGCACGTGTTGGAGTTAAAGACGTAATCATTGTTTCCATCATTTGTGTTGCCACGATTACTGGGATACGAGCTGTTTTTGCTCTGTGAATCAATTTTTTCTGAATCAATGGTACTTCTTCTGCTGGAACTTCTACTCCTAAATCACCACGAGCTACCATCAAACCATCACAAAATGCAACGATTTTATCAATGTTTTCAACAGCTTCTGGCTTTTCAATTTTGGCAATAATTGGAATTTTATGATCCGAATGTTCCGCAATCAAATCTTGTAAATCTTCTAAGTCTTTTGGCGTTCTTACAAACGATAATGCAATCCAATCTACATTATTCTCGATAGCAAATTTAGCATCGCGAATATCTTTTTCCGTTAAAGCAGGAAGTGAAACTTTTGTGTTTGGTAAATTTACTCCTTTTTTCGATTTCAAAGGCCCACCTTGAACAACTACAGCTTCAACTTCAGTGTTTTTATCGGTTTTAGTTACTTCGAAAATTAATTTCCCGTCGTCTAATAAGATTCGTTCTCCAGGATTTACATCTTTTGGAAACTCTTTGTAGTTCATGTAAACACGCTCTGCCGTTCCTAAGATATCTTCTGCAGTAGTAAAGGTAATTTTGTCGCCTTTGCTTACTACTACGTCTTCTTTCATTACACCTACACGTAATTTCGGACCTTGTAAATCGGCTAAGATGGAAGTAGTGTAACCAAACTCATCGTTTAGTTCTCTAATCATGTCAATACGAGCACTAACATCGGTATAATCAGCGTGTGAAAAGTTAATTCGGAAGACATTAACTCCGGCATCCACCATATTTTTAAGCACTTCTTTTGTACTACAGGCAGGACCTAGCGTAGCTACAATTTTAGTTTTTTTGTTTGTCGGCATTTTAATTAAAAAATTAAATTATTTTTTGATTTTAAGTTTGTTGTGTCAACGGAATAAGCAGTGGTTACATTTTTGATTTTCAATATGGTATCGATGATTTTATCAGCATCAAAGCCATAATCGATATTTTCAATTTTAATCAAATAATCTACTTTTTTATATTCTGGAAGTAAAAAAACGGTGATATCCACTTGTTCAAAAAGAGAACTTGTTTGTTTATTTGAATTAATAATCGTGGTTTTATTTTCGATTAGGGTCCAAATTACATCGTTCTTTTCATCATCAAAAGCGAAATTCTCAAAAGCGCTTTTTCCTTCTGGAATGGCAATTTCTATGTAGTTATCATTTTTTTGTAACTGCAAACCTAATTCCTTATTTAAGCAATACGCCAATTTGTAATCTTCTAAAGATGAATGAATGGCAATTAACTCATAATCATCTGAAATAAAATCGTTTATTTGAATTTTATGAATGGCCATTTTTCAAAATTAAGTCGTAAATATAAGGCTAAAAATCGTTAAAAACTACCTGTTTTGCAGTTCTTAACGATAATTTATAAACTCAAACGTTTGAGTAGTGGAATTATTTTTTCGAAATTTTTTCTTGAAAGGCAAAATAGGCTCTTTGGGCTGCTTTTTCTTCCGCTTTTTTCTTAGAAGTAGCCCTGGCTTTTGCAACAATTTTGTTGTTAATCGACAATTTCACGCTGAAATATTTTTGTCCTTCTTGTCCGTTATCTTCGATAAAATCAAAGGCGAATGGTACTTTTTCTTTTTGACACCATTCGATGATTAAACTTTTGTAACTGATGACTTTACCTTCTAGTTTAGCAATGTCAACATACTGTTTAATGATTTTATTTTGGATAAATTTTTCGCAATAGATAAAACCTTTATCTAAGTAAATAGCACCTATAAAAGCTTCAAATAAATTGCCATGAATGTTTTCGCCAAACTGACTAGAATTGACTTTACTTTCTACAAAACTTACTAAGTTAAAATCACGACCTAGTTCGTTCAAATGCTCTCTACTAACGATTTTTGAACGCATTTTTGTTAAATAGCCTTCATCGCCCGAAGGAACTTGGTTGTATAAATGAGCTGCGATAACACTTCCCAACATGGCATCACCAAGGAATTCTAAACGTTCATAATTAAATGGATTTCCTTTTTCGTCAACTTTGTTAGCGGAACGATGGGTAAATGCTTTTTTGTAATATTTTAATTCATTAGGCTGAAAGCCAAGAATTTTCGTAATTTTTTCAAAAAAAATCCCGTCTTCTTGAGAACGGGAGTTTTTTCGTATTTTATTAAATAAACGACGCATGTTTAGTTCTCAAATTTTTTGAATAAAACACAAGCGTTATGTCCACCAAAACCAAAAGTATTACTCATAGCTACTTTAATTTCGCGTTTTTGCGCTTTGTTTAAAGTTAAGTTTAACGATGGATCTATATTTTCGTCTACAGTGGTATGGTTAATCGTTGGAGGTACAATTCCGTTTTGCATCGCTAAGATAGAAGCAATAGCTTCAATAGCACCAGCAGCACCTAACAAGTGACCTGTCATCGATTTAGTTGAGTTAATATTGATGTTTTTAGCATGTTCACCAAAAACGGCTTTGATTGCTTTTAACTCAGCAACATCTCCAAGTGGAGTTGATGTTCCGTGAGTATTGATATGGTCTACATCTTCTGGTTTCATTCCAGCATCACGTAAACAGTTTTCCATAACAGCAATAACTCCAATTCCTTCTGGATGTGGAGCTGTTAAGTGATACGCATCTGAAGATAAACCACCACCACCTACTTCACAGTAGATTTTTGCACCACGCGCAATCGCATGTTCGTACTCTTCTAATACTAAAGCACCTGCACCTTCCCCTAAAACAAATCCATCACGAGTAGCATCAAATGGTCTTGACGCTGTTTCTGGACTTTCGTTTCTAGTCGATAAAGCTTGCATTGAGTTAAATCCGCCCATACCTGCAATAGTTACGGCTGCTTCTGAACCACCAGAAACAATAACATCACACATTCCTAAACGGATGTAGTTGAAGGCATCTACTAAAGCATTTGCTGAAGAAGCACATGCAGATACCGTGGTATAGTTTGGTCCCATGAACCCATTTCGCATCGAAATGTGTCCAGGAGCAATATCTGCAATCATTTTAGGAATAAAGAATGGATTAAAACGCGGTGTTCCATCACCAGCGGCATAACTCATTACTTCGTCTTGGAAAGTTTGTAAACCTCCAATCCCAGCTCCCCAAATAACTCCAACTCTATGTTTATTTACATTTTCTAAGGTAATACCAGCATCTTTGATGGCTTCATCACTTGCAACAATAGCATATTGAGCAAACTTATCCATTCTGCGAACCTCTTTTTTGTCGATAAAATCTTCAACATTGAAGTTTTTAATTTCACAAGCAAATTTGGTTTTATGCTTTTCAGTATCGTAATAAGTAATAGGGGCAGCGCCACTTTTTCCGTTCACAAGACCGTCCCAATATTCTTGAAGAGTATTTCCAATAGGAGTTAACGCTCCAAGACCTGTTACAACAACACGCTTTAATTGCATATTCTAATTTTTAAAAAATCGTTTAAACAAATAATACCCGTGTTTTCTTTAGTTATAATGAATAAAGAGACAAGGGTATTTCAATATATTGTGATTGAAATTCAATCAAAAATAGTCTAATTTTTTTAAAATAATAAAAACCCGCATGCAAAAAATGCACACGGGTGTTTTATTTATTATTTTTTAGCTTCTTCGATGTAAGAAATAGCTTGACCTACAGTAGCAATGTTTTCAGCTTGGTCGTCTGGAATTTGAATATCAAATTCTTTTTCGAACTCCATAATAAGCTCAACAGTGTCTAATGAATCAGCTCCTAAATCATTTGTGAAGCTTGCTTCTGTTACAACTTCGTTTTCGTCAACACCTAATTTGTCTACGATAATCGCTTTTACTCTTGATGCAATGTCTGACATAATCTTTAATTTTTAATTTAATTTGTTGGCAAAAATAAAAAACTTTATTTTAAAACCACCTTTTTGTTACTAAATGTGACCACGAAAATAAAAAAAAATATTCACAAAGGCTTCTTTTTTTTATTTTTTACCAATAATTATTCTTTTTTTTGTGGGAAGAAATCCATACTAAAATGAAGAATATTGTGCTTTTTGCTTCCGGAAGTGGATCCAATGCAGAAGAAATAATTAAGTTTTTTAAAAATAGCGAAATTGGAAAAGTAGTTGCCATTTTTTCTAACAAGGCTGAAGCCAAAGTGTTAGATCGCGCAAAAAATCATAACATTCCTTCAGTTGTTTTTAATAAAACGCAGTTAAATGAAGGTTTTGTGTTGGAACAATTGCATTCATTTCAGCCTGATTTAATTGTTTTAGCTGGATTTCTACTAAAATTTCCTGAATCCATACTAAAAGAATACCCTAAAGTAATCAATATTCATCCTGCTTTATTGCCAAAATATGGCGGAAAAGGCATGTATGGCATGAATGTGCATCAAGCGGTTTTAGAAAATAAAGAAAAAGAAACCGGAATCACCATACATTATGTAAACGAACATTACGATGAAGGCGAGTTCATTTTTCAAAAATCAGTAAACATCGAAGATTGCAAAACTGCGGAAGAAATTGCAAATAAAGTCCACGAATTAGAACATCAATATTTTCCTGAAGTAATAGGAAAGCTAATCACCAATCACTAATTACTATTCACTTGAGTCACGAAGTCCACATATACACAGACGGCGCTGCCAAGGGAAATCCTGGACCGGCTGGCTATGGCGTGGTCATGGAAATGGTGGGAACTCCGTATAAAAAAGAATTTTACGAAGGTTTTCGATTGTCTACCAATAATAGAATGGAATTATTAGCGGTAATTGTAGGTTTAGAAAAACTTAAAAACCCAAAAACCAAAGTTTTAGTGGTTTCCGATTCGAAATATGTGGTGGATGCTGTGGAAAAACGTTGGGTATTTCAGTGGGAAAAAATCAACTTCAAAGCCAAAAAAAATCCCGATTTATGGATGCGTTTCTTAAAAGTGTATCGAAAACACCAAGTCGATTTTCAATGGATTAAAGGACACAACAATCATCCTCAAAACGAACGTTGCGATGAGTTAGCCGTTATGGCATCGCAACAAGAGAAATTATCTATTGACGAGTTTTACGAAAGAGAAGAAGGGAAGTTGTTGTAGGATTTTGTGTTTTCAAAATACAATTACCTGCATTTTCAAAATACAAGTATTTGCATTTTCAAAATACAAGTATCTGCATTTTCAAAATGAAAATGTATTCATTTTCAAAATAAGTTCTATATTTGTACTTTAAAATGTTAATTATGAGTGAAAATAGAGCAATT
The DNA here is from genome assembly GCF_937967675.1 of uncultured Flavobacterium sp. Taxonomy (GTDB): domain Bacteria; phylum Bacteroidota; class Bacteroidia; order Flavobacteriales; family Flavobacteriaceae; genus Flavobacterium. The sequence goes on from NZ_CALBSN010000121.1 coordinate 13,525, forward strand.
AAATCGCAAATGGATGTTTATAAAAATAAATATCCTATTTTAGCTTTAACAGGTCCGCGGCAATCTGGCAAAACGACCTTTTTAAAAACTCATTTTTCGGATTATGAGTATGTGAATTTAGAAAATTTAGATGTCAGAAAATTTGCTGAAGATGATCCAAACGGATTTTTAAAACAATACGGTAAGTATGTGATTTTTGATGAAGCACAACGTGTTCCTCAGTTGTTTTCTTATTTGCAAACAAAAGTAGATGAAGATAAAATTATGGGACAATACATTTTGTCTGGTTCTCAGAATTTTCATTTAATGCAAAATATTACTCAAAGTTTAGCGGGGAGAGTTGCTTTATTTAAATTGTTGCCATTTGATGTTTCAGAAATGGACGCTGCTAATTGGTTAAATGAGGATTATGCCGTTAATCTTCAAAAAGGATTTTATCCTGCAATCTATGATAGAGATATTCCATCAAAAGTTTTTTATTCTAATTATATACAAACGTATGTTGAACGTGATTTGTCGGAACTCATTCATGTAAAAGATTTAAAGCAATTTAGAAATTTTATTTCACTATGTGCGGCAAGAGCAGGTCAATTGCTCAATCTAAATTCATTGGCAAATGAATGTGGAATTTCACAACCTACTGCTAAGTCATGGGTTTCGGTTTTAGAAAGTAGTTATATAGTATATCAATTACAACCTTATTTTTCAAATTTCAACAAACGTGTTACCAAAAGCTCAAAATTATATTTTTACGATACAGGTTTATTGTGTTATTTGCTAAAATTAAATGAAGCGGAAAGTGTAAAATTAAGTGCTTTTAAAGGGAGTTTGTTTGAAAATTATGTTATAAATGAATATCTAAAAATAAACTATCATTATAATTTACTTTTAGATTTATGGTTTTGGCGCGATGCAGAAGGACATGAAGTAGATTTAATATGGCAAAACTCCGAGCTTTTAAATTTAGTAGAAATTAAAGCATCAGAAACCATAATGCCCGAAATGTTCAAAGGATTAAGTTATTTTGAAAAACTAAAACCTGAACTGATCAAAACTAAATCAGTGGTTCATACAGGATTATTTAATCAAGAGAGAACTTTAGGAAAGATTATGAGTTGGAAAGAAATAAATTTATAATTCATTAGAAATAAGAGTTTGTTATGGCATCACAACAAACCAACTTATCGGTTGATGAGTTTTACGAGAGAGAAGAAGGGAAGTTGTTTTGATTTCATTTTTTTTTGTATTTTTACTGTAATTATTAATTCTACTTGTTATGACTGCAACAACATTAAAATATGTAAATGATAAATTGAAAAATTTACCCGACAGCTTAATTGAAGAAGTGGAAAATTACATAGATTTTTTAGCTTACAAATATGCTCAAGAAGAAAATTCAGTTCCACAATGGCACAAGGATGAAGTTTCAAAGCGAATAAAATTAAACAACAAGCCTGTTGACGCATTTGAAATGATTGATAATTTGGAAAGCTAATTAATGATTAAGTATACCATTCTTGCAGACCCAAAAGTTAAGGATGATTTAAAAGAGGTGCGAGATTTTTTAAACTCCAGAAGAAAAGGTTTGGGTAAAAAATTCTTAACAGAATATAGAACAACTATAGAACACCTGCAAAAAACACCAAATTTTCAAGTTAGATATAATGATATTCATTGTTTACCGATGAAGACTTTTAAATACATGATTCATTTTAAAGTTGACGAGGTAAATAAAACAATTCATTTATATGCGGTCCTTTCAACTTATTTGAATCCTTCTGATCATTGGATAAAATAAATTTAGAAGCAAAGTTGTTATAGATTACTTTTTCTTAAGTAATTCGTTGTATTCTTCCAATAACTTCAAATACTTGTTTTTCCAATACGCTTCTTCTTTAGAGTAATTTAGACTAGTATCATTCAAAACGTGAGGTTTTAGTGTTTCAATTTCATCTGAAAAGTCATAATGTAGTATAGACCCTATTTGTAAAACAGTATCTATAGAAACTGTAGGGTTTTCAAACAGCAAATAAACCCATCTTCTACTTTTTCCCATACGTTTGGCTAGCTCTGTTATGGGAAAGCCACTTTTATACACTGCCTCTTTGATTATTTCGCCTCGATGTTGCATAATACAAAATTATGCTCACTTGTGAGTACGTAAAATTACGTATTTTATACATATATGTAAACTAATGGGGAAATATTTGTAAAATATGATAAAATTATTTATTAGATTTGTGAAGTTAAAAGGTTTAAAAAATAAATACTTATGAAAAAAATATTAGGAATATTGATTTTATCATTTTTTTTGATTTCAAATAAAACTGAAGCAAAAACAACAATTTGTGAAATTACTTTTTATGCAGGGAATATTAAGTATGATTGTTTAATGATACTTAATGATACATATAGTTATGGAAATAATTATATGAGAGTTGCTTACACAATAAACGGGAATTACATAGTTATAAATCAACGATTAAGTATTGAAAAGCAATCGCTCCCAGATGGGAACACTTATATAACTGCTTCTGGTTATGCAGTTAGATTTATAACAAATTCATTTGGGCAAACTTATAATCCAGATAAATTAAGTGTTTTAATAAACGCTGCTGGAGATATAGACCAACCAAAAATGGGTGATGCTACTAATGCCATGATGCCAGTGAGTTATTTTAAAGATATTTCCAATGATAGATTAGATTATACTTACTTAAAGCGTTTTTTTCTAGACGGAGAACCTGAATTGTATTTATTGTCTTCCAATAATTCTAATGCTGTTCAAATTGCCCCTCAAACAACTTATAATACTCCAACTTCTCAAGCTTCTACTTTAATAGAGTTTTACAATAATACAGGTTCTGAAATTAGTGCTTGTTATGCCTATTATGACAATAACGACAAATGCTGGACTTCAGTAGGGTGGTATACAATACAGCCATATAGTAATAGAACAATTGATATTGGAAATTACACAGGTAATATCTATATAAGAGGACGACAAGGATTAGTAACCGAATGGGGGTCTGGTGATGGGCAATTTTGTGTTGATGCTACTCAAGCTTTTAAAATAAAATTTGCCGATACTAAAGATTGTTGGAGTAAAAAGAAGTTTACTAAAAGAAATGTAGTTCCCGGTGTAAATAAATGGACTTTTAATTAAAAAGAATATGATAACATTAGAAAAACTAAACAAATCTATTGATGAAACTCTTTTTGAACCTCATTTATTACCTGTATATGAGTATATATTAATGCCAAATATTGGTTCAAATGATTTTGAAAATTTTAGAAAAATGTATATCCAAAATAATGGTAAAAATTTAGAGGAATTTAATAACAAATTAGAACCTTTAACAGTTTATGCGGTTTTTAAAAACGAAAATAACAATCCATCTTATCTTTTTGAACCAATAAATAGTATTAAACAAGTAAACCCTTAAAAATCTATTGAAGACTTGCAAAAAGAAGCAATGGAAAAATTTAATGATTAATAAAATGAATAAGAAAATAAACATAATAAAGTTTAAGACTTTAATCTTTTCAAGTGATTTATTTGAAATAAAAGATAACGTTATAGATATTTCTTTAGGAAATTTAATCCTTGTAAATGGATATTTTACTGAAACTGAGTCACCAATTTTTTGGGCATGGTTTAAAGTAATAAATCACGAAAAAATAATTTTAGGAATTAGCAACTCAGAACAAAGTATAGAGAATGAGAGCGTTTTAAATAAAATAGGGGATTGTATTATTAAAAGTGGCACTAATATAAAAGATGCTGAGGAAAAGATATTAAATATTTACAACTAAAAAAATCAATAATAAAATCAATCATGAAAAACAAAATTACCCTTTTACTAAATCTTCTAATGCTTTTATTAAGCATTAACCTATTTTCACAACAAATTTTTACTGATGAATCAAGAATTATAAAAATTGATAGTAAATCAGAAAATTCTAAACTTTCACTTGTTACAAAATCTATTTTATTACAAGCGAAACAAAATAAAAACAATTCTATTACAGAGGTAAATTTGAATAGTTTATTAAGAATTACACTTTTATTTGATGGAGATTGTACAAATTTTAATAGCTCAAATATTTTATCTGATATTTCTAAAATATCTGATAATATTTCAACAGCATTTATTAAAGTACAAGACTTACCCCTTTTAGAAAGTATGCAATGTTTAAAATATGCTGATATAGGTGAAAAATTAGAATTAGAAGTAAGTAATGCAAGAAATACAACTAATACGAATTCTGTGCACTCAGGTACAGGTTTAAGTCAATCCTATACAGGAATAGGTGTAGTTGTTGGCGTTATAGATAATGGTTTTGATTATACACATCCAAATTTTAAAGATAGTAATGGAAATTTAAGAATTTCCAGAGTTTGGGAGCAAAATAATTCAAATGGTAATTCACCTAGTCCATTTAATTATGGTTCACAGTTTATTGGCTCACAAGCAATAATAAATGAGTTATACGATATGCCAAATTTCTCTCACGGTACACACGTTACGGGAATTGCTACTGGTTCTGGAAATGGAAATCCTAATTTATTAAAAGGAATGGCTCCTGATGCAGATATAATTTTAGTTTCAAATGCAAGTGATTTAGATGGGGAAATTGCAGGAACAGCAAATAGTACAAAATTAATTGATGCAATCAATTATATAAAAAATTATGCAAATTCGGTCAATAAGCCAGCTGTAATCAATATGAGTTTTGGTACAAATCTTGGTCCACATGATGGTACTGATTTATTAAGTACAGGATTAAATTCATTTGCAACAAATCAAGGATTGATTTTGGTTAAGTCTGCAGGTAATGATGGCGCTAAAAAGAAACATGTTGTTAATGTTTTTACAGGTAATCAAACTAAATTTATTTTGAATAATGTAAATAATGGTTCTTCCAAAATTGATATTTGGGGAAATAATCAAGGAGCTAATAGTGCTTTTGGTATTACTATTGGGGTTTATAATATCTCAACTCAAACTTTTGAATCCACAAATGTGCTTCAATTCATTGTTAATGGTAATTTAAACTTTCAAAATCCATACACTTTAGTTGATGTTGATTCTGGTTTATTTAATGATGATAATTGGTTCATTACATTAAGTTCAGAAATAAATCCATTGAACAATAGACCTCATTTAAGAATTACATGTAATACCCTAAATGATACTTCAACTGATTTTTTGGTTGTTTCAATACAATCTATCGATGACACAATTCATTCATGGTGTAATGAATGTGAATTTTATAATCCAACAGGTTTTAATTTTACGGAAGGAGATGATTTTTTTTCAATCACTGAGCCAGGCAATGCAAGTGGAGTAATAACAGTTGGTTCTTATAATGTAACAAATGAAAATCCTTTTCCTGGAATAAACGGAACTCTTTCGTCTTTTTCAAGCAAAGGACCTCGTACAGATTTTTTAATCAAACCAGATGTAACTGCGCCAGGAAATAGAATTGTTTCTTCTTTAAACTCATTTGACACCACTTATCAATCTGGTGGAATAAGTTTTAGCGATGTAACCAATCCTTATGGTACACATTCTTATGGTAAAATGCAAGGTACTTCAATGGCCGCTCCAGTTGTAACAGGTATTGTAGCATTATGGCTACAAGCATTTCCTCAACTTACTGTAAATAATGTAAGGTCAATTATTGCTAATACTGCAATTACTCAATCGCCTGTATCAGATCCATTCCTATTTTATGGCACAACCTATTCAACACCACCTAATGTAAAGTGGGGTTATGGTAAAATAGATGCTTTAGCTGGTATGCAATTAATTGAACAAGCTTTAAACGTAGATACTTTCGATACCACAAATAATTTCATTGTGTACCCCAACCCAACGTCTTCAAAAATTTTCATCACTTCAAAAGAGTATGTGTCGTCTTATGAAATTTACAACACCTTAGGGCAAAAAGTAAAAGAAGGCAGTTTTAATGCCGTTTTAGAGCAAGAAGAATTAGATTTAACCGAACTACAAAGTGGCTTGTACATCCTAAATTTTAGAGGGGAGAAAGTAAATAAAACGGTTAGGATTGTTAAACAGTAAATCAAGAAAATATGAATACAATGAAACCAAAATTTTTAGCTATTTTATTAACCACAATACTATTAGGTTGTTCTTCAAGTGATGATTCAGTTACAGAAGTTGCGCCTTTAGCCCCAACCAATTTAACAGGCGTTCTTTTAAATAGTCAGGTTACTTTATCTTGGGTGGATAATGCAACAAATGAAACAGGATTTAAAATAGAGAGAAAAGTAGGTGCAGGCACTTATAGTTTAATAAGTACAGTGGGTTCAAATATTACCACATATACTGATGCAAGTGTTGCAACTGGACAAACATATACTTATAGAGTATATTCGTATAATGCAATTGGTAATTCAACCAATTATTCAAATGAATTTACGATATCAATTCCAACTCCAATTGCACTTCCGACTGTTACAACTTCAACTATAACATCTATTATGCCTACAACTGCTAATTCTGGAGGTAATATAACTTCTGATGGAGGAGCATCGGTTACTGCAAGAGGTGTAGTTTGGAGTACTTCTCAAAATCCAACAGTTGCATTATCAACTAAAACTACTGACGGCACAGGAACAGGTGCTTTTACAAGTAATATTACTGGTTTGTCTCCAAATACACAATATTATATTAGAGCTTATGCAACAAATAGTGCTGGTACAGCTTACGGGAATGAAATAAGTTTTACTACAATGCCAACAATAGGACAAACTTATCAAGGAGGCGTTATTGCTTATATTTTACAGCCTGGTGACCCAGGTTATGTTGCAGGTGAGTTTCATGGTTTAATTTCTGCAACCACAGACCAAATTATAAATATTACTTGGAATTGGGGTGGAAGTACTGTGTCAACAGGAGCTACTGGAACAGCTTTAGGAACAGGAAATTCAAATACAAACACAATAGTTAATGTCTATGGTAGTGGAACTTATGCGGCTAAATTGTGTTTTGATTTAGTGTTAAATGGCTATAGTGATTGGTATTTACCAAGTAGAGAAGAAATGAGTAAAATGATACTTAATAAAAATGCTATTGGTGGATTTTCAAGCGCAAATTACTGGAGCTCAAGTGAATTTTCTGGGACAAATGCTTATTATTCAAATTTTACAAGCGGAAGTGCTAATTTAATAGGTGCAAAGAATACGGTTGCGAATGTGAGGGCGGTAAGGTCATTCTAATTTTAACTTGTTTGAATAAAGATGAGAATAGGTAGTTATATAGCTTTTACTGTGTTTATTTCATTTCTCTCCTGCCAAAACAACCAAAAAGTAAAACAGGTAAAAGATGGTACAATTGCCATTCAAGAATATGATACACCTCCATCTAAAATAGAAATGAGTTTGTCAGAAGAAGACAGTTTGCTGTATCATGAAGTAGTGGCAGATTATGGGAATTATTGGGAAACAACAATAAATAATCAAAAAAAGTATGTTGTGTTTGACTTTTATTCAGGAAAAATTTTGGTTTACATTAATAAAGATAAAAAAGCAATATCTAATAACGAATCCTCAGATTATAATTTTTATTGGGAAAGAGACACTTTAAATCCATATAAAATAATTGGTATTTACAGTGAAATAGATAAAGACACTTTGCTTTTTTGGAATTATAATCCAAAAACTAAACAACTAATCGATGAAAAAGGTTTAAATTATTATAGAAGGACTTTTAAAAATCAACTTAATTTGGAATAAGAAAATCTTCAGAATTTAATTTAGGGTTTATACTTTTAAACTTCTAAACAAAAACTTATCTTTGCGCCTTATTTCAAATTCATATTGATGAACAAATTATTGATAGTAGGAACAGTAGCTTTTGATGCTATTGAAACCCCTTTCGGGAAAACAGATAAAATTTTAGGTGGAGCCGCAACTTACATTGGTTTAGCTTCTAACTTTTTTAATGTAGATGCAGCAGTAGTTTCTGTGGTTGGTGAAGATTTTCCAAAGGAATATTTAGATTTATTAGAAAGTAAAGGAGTAAATATCGAAGGAATTGAAATCGTAAAAGGTGGGAAAACGTTCTTTTGGAGTGGAAAATACCACAACGATTTAAATTCTCGTGACACTTTAGTTACAGAATTAAATGTTTTGGCCGATTTTAATCCAGTGGTACCACAAGCCTATAAAAATTCTGATGTAGTTTTATTAGGAAACTTACACCCAATTGTACAATCAGGGGTTTTAAACCAAATGTCTGAAAGACCTAAATTAGTTGTTTTAGACACCATGAACTTTTGGATGGATTGTGCTTTACCAGAATTATTAGATGTTATTAAACGTGTAGATGTAATCACTATCAACGATGAAGAAGCGCGTCAGTTATCAGGAGAATATTCTTTGGTAAAAGCGGCAGCTAAAATTCATACGATGGGACCAAAATACGTGGTTATCAAAAAAGGGGAACATGGAGCCTTATTGTTCCATAATAAAGATGTATTCTTTGCTCCAGCTTTACCATTAGAAGAAGTGTTTGATCCAACAGGTGCTGGTGATACTTTTGCTGGTGGTTTTGCAGGTTACATTGCGCAATCAGAAAACATTTCATTTGGAAATATGAAAAATGCCATTATTTATGGTTCTAACTTAGCGTCTTTCTGCGTGGAAAGATTTGGAACTGAAAGAATGGAAAATTTAGATAGAAAAGAGGTAAACACACGTTTACAGCAATTCAAATCTTTAACACAATTTGAAATTGAATTAGACGAATAAAAACGTGCCTCGAATTTTCGGGGCATTTTTTGTTTGAAAAATAATAAATAAAACACATAGAGATATAGTTTGATTTTCTATGAATCTATGTGTTAAAAAAGAAAATACAACAACCTACAACAACACAACTACTTATGAGTGATGCAATCAAACACGAGTGTGGAATTGCCCTTCTTCGATTAAAAAAACCGTTAGAATTCTACAAAGAAAAATACGGATCAGCTTTCTATGGAGTACAAAAAATGTATTTATTAATGGAAAAGCAACACAACCGCGGTCAAGACGGTGCTGGATTAGCAAGTATCAAATTGGATGTAAATCCAGGTGAGCGATATATTAGTCGTATACGCTCTAATGATCCTCAACCTATAAAAGATATCTTTGCTCAAATTAACGACAGAATCAGTCGAGAGTTGGAAGAACATCCAGAATATCAAGATAATGTGATGCTTCAAAAACAAAATATTCCATATTTAGGAGAAGTGTTTTTAGGTCACGTTCGATATGGAACTTTTGGTAAAAATAGCATTGAAAGTGTTCACCCATTTTTACGTCAAAACAATTGGATGCACCGAAATTTAATCGTAGCGGGGAACTTCAACATGACGAATGTTAAGGAGTTGTTTCAAAATCTTATTGATTTGGGCCAGCATCCAAAACAAATGGCGGATACCGTAACTGTAATGGAGAAAATAGGTCATTTCTTAGATGATGAAGTAACCCATTTATATAAAGAATGTAAGAATGAAGGGTATTCAAAAAAAGATGCTTCTCCAATTATCGGGGAACGATTGAATATCCAACGTATTTTAGAACGCGCTTCTCGTAATTGGGATGGTGGTTATGCTATGGCGGGTTTATTAGGTCATGGTGATTCATTTGTTATGCGCGATCCTGCTGGAATTCGTCCGGCTTTTTTTTATGAAGATGACGAAATAGTCGTAGTAGCTTCAGAACGTCCAGTAATTCAAACCGTTTTTAATGTTGGATTTGATAAAATTCAAGAATTAAATCCTGGAAGTGCTATTATCATTAAGAAAAATGGTAAAGTTTCAATTGAAGAAGTTAGAACTCCATTGGTAAAGAAAGCGTGTTCGTTTGAACGAATTTATTTCTCTCGTGGAAGTGATGCCGAAATCTACCAAGAGCGAAAAGAACTAGGAAGATTGATTTTCCCAAGTATTTTAAAAGCTATCGATAACGACACAGACAATACCGTTTTTTCATATATTCCAAATACAGCAGAAACTTCTTTTTACGGAATGTCCGAAGCAGCTCAAGATTTTTTAAATCAAAGAAAAGCCAAAGCAATTATTGATCAAAAAGCTACCTTGACCGAAGATAAGTTGAAAGAATTACTTTCAGTTAAAATTAGAACCGAAAAAATTGCAATTAAAGACGCAAAATTAAGAACCTTTATTACAGAAGATAGTAGTCGAGATGATTTAGTTGCTCACGTTTACGATGTAACTTATGGCGTAGTAAAGCCAACTGATAATTTAGTGATTATTGATGATAGTATTGTAAGAGGAACTACTTTAAAACAAAGTATCATTAAAATGATGGATCGTTTGCATCCAAAGAAAATTGTCGTGGTTTCTTCAGCACCACAAATTCGTTATCCTGATTGTTACGGAATCGATATGGCGAAATTAGAAGGATTAGTAGCTTTTAGAGCAGCCTTAGAATTGTTGAAAGAACGCAATTTATATCATATTGTAGAAGAAGTGTATCAAAAATCGAAAGCACAAGAAGATTTTAGAGATGCTGATGTAGTGAATTATGTAAAAGAAATTTATGCACCTTTCACAGATCAAGAGGTTTCAGATAAAATTGCTGAAATGCTTACGCCTGAAGACACAAAGGCACACGTAAAAATTATTTACCAAACAGTAGAAGATTTGCATAAAGCTTGTCCTAAGAATTTAGGAGATTGGTATTTTACAGGAGATTATCCAACAAATGGAGGAAACCGTGTGGTAAATAGAGCATTTATGAATTTTTATGAAGGAAAAGATGCTCGCGCATATTAAAAAAATGCGTTTCATCGACTTTTTATTTCGTTTAACAATTTTTTTATAGTAATATAATTTCTTACTCTACTTTAGCAGTACCAAAAAATTAGTAGGTTAAGTTTTATGGTAGATTTGGGGCAAAAAGGGTACGCAATGCGTACCTTTTTATTTTTTTAATATTTTTTGTTATAAAAATCATAAAAAAATCATTTCATTTTGTAAAACATGCATTTCGTCGTCTTTTTTTGCTTTTCAACAATTTTTTTAGGCAAACGAGAAATCAATTCATAATTTAGATATACCAGAAAATTAGTAGGTTAAGTTTTATGGTAGATTTGGGGCAAAAAGGGTGAAAGTAATTTCACCTTTTTTATTTTAATAAATTGGGTAACAAAAAAGGCGAGGATTGAAAAATCCTCGCCTTTTTTAATTTTGTTTATCTTGAATTATTTTGCTGCAGCAAAACGTTTTGCAACTTCAGCCCAATTAATTACATTAAAGAACGCTTCAATATAATCAGGACGACGGTTTTGATAATGCAAATAGTAAGCATGTTCCCAAACATCCATTCCTAAGATGGGTTGTCCGCCACAAGCAACACCTGGCATTAATGGATTGTCTTGGTTTGGAGTAGAACAAACTTCTAGTTTTCCATCTTTCACACATAACCAAGCCCATCCTGAACCAAAACGAGTAGCTCCT
>NZ_CALBSN010000122.1 GCF_937967675.1 uncultured Flavobacterium sp.
TTCTTAGATGGTGATTTATTCAACTCTGGAGTTCGTCCTGCTATCAACGTAGGTATTTCGGTATCTCGTGTTGGAGGTAATGCACAAATCAAATCAATGAAAAAAGTTGCTGGTACATTAAAATTAGACCAAGCTCAATTCCGTGAATTAGAAGCTTTCGCGAAATTTGGTTCTGACTTAGATGCTGTAACTTTAAACGTTATCGAAAAAGGTAAGAGAAACGTAGAAATCTTAAAACAAGGTTTAAACTCTCCATTTAACGTAGAAAGTCAAGTTGCAATTATCTATGCTGGTTCTAAAAACTTATTAAGAAATGTACCAGTTGATAAAGTAAAAGAATTCGAAAAAGATTATTTAGAGTTCTTAAATGCAAAACACAGAGTTACATTAGACGCGTTAAAAGCAGGTAAATTTGATGACAAAATTACTGATGTTTTAGAAAACGTAGCTAAAGAAATTTCAGCAAAATATAATTAATTAGTCAATTAGACAATGTGTCAATTAGACAATTAATTGACACATTGATAAATTGGCACATTGACAAATTAACAAAATGGCAAACTTAAAGGAAATACGTAATAGAATTACTTCTGTTTCATCTACGATGCAAATTACATCGGCGATGAAAATGGTTTCTGCTGCAAAATTAAAAAAAGCGCAAGATGCCATTACGGCTATGCGTCCGTATGCAGAAAAACTTACTGAACTATTACAAAACTTAAGTGCAACTCTTGAAGGAGAAGTAGGTGGTGCTTTTACAGCTCAAAGAGAAGTAAAAAAAGTGCTTATCGTTGCAATTACTTCTAATAGAGGTTTGTGTGGTGCGTTTAATTCAAACGTTATCAAACAAGTAAAAGTAGTAGCTGATGCTTACCAAGGAAAACAAGTAGATGTTTTTGCTATCGGTAAAAAAGGAAACGACGTTTTACGTAAAACACATAATGTAGTTGACGTTCAAAATGGTGTTTTTGATCAATTGACTTTTGACAATGCAGCTGCTATTGCGCAACAGTTAATGGATAAATTCGTAGCAGGTGAGTATGATAAAATTGAAATCGTGTATAACGAATTCAAAAATGCAGCGACTCAAATTGTAAGAACCCAACAGTTTTTACCTTTAGCTCCAATTGTTGGAGGTGAAGTTGTAGCTTCTGATTATATCTTCGAACCTTCAAAAGAAGAAATTGTGTTAACATTGATTCCAAAATCATTAAAAACACAATTATACAAATCGATTAGAGATTCGTTTGCAGCAGAACACGGAGCACGTATGACCGCAATGCACAAAGCAACCGATAACGCTACAGAATTAAGAAACCAATTAAAATTAACATATAACAAAGCACGTCAAGCAGCAATTACTGGGGAAATCTTGGAAATTGTTGGTGGAGCAGAAGCGTTGAACAACTAATTTTAATTTAGATATTATAAATAGTCCCGATTTATTCGGGACTTTTTTGTTTTATATTTGTAAGAATAACAACTCACCAATGAAAAAATATACGTCTTTCGTTCTACTGCTTTTTACCTTTTTGGCTTCGGCGCAAAATCTTCGTTTAGAAGATATCATGAAAGGAAATGAATTTATCGGGCACCAACCTGATAATCATCGTTGGTCTATCGATGGGCAAACCGTTTTATTTGATTGGAATCCAAATAACGAAATAGGAAACAGCACGTATTTCTGGAATGCTACGTTAAAAACTCCTCAAAAAGTAACGACTTCAAATCCGATTTACGATTTGGATTTTATGGCAACGCAAAAGGAATACGACGTGGTGTATTATACCAATCAAGGCGTTTTGTATGCATATACCAAATCCACTAAAAAGACTAAAAAAGTAATTCAATTAGCCGAAAGAATTAACTCGGTAGAAAGAAGTACAAATACCAATGTTATTTTCTTTCAGCAAAATAGAAATGTATATCAATTCAATACCAAAGATTTTTCGATTGTTCAGTTGACCAATTTTAAATCGGGAAAAGAAAATAAATCAAAAGAGGAAGAAGATTCGTTCTTAAAAAAACAACAAAAAGAATTGTTTCAATTTGTTCGCGATGAAGAAGCGTCTTCAAAATGGTATGAAGAAAAATCAAAATCTAAAAAAGAGAAATTCCCAAAAGAAATCTATTACGACAAATCATCGTTAGAACAAATTAAACCCTCACCAGATGGGAAATTTGTAACCTTTCGAATTTCTGATTATCCAACGCAAGCTTCTACAAACGTTGAAAATTTCATTACGGATGATGGTTTTACACGTCAAGAAAAAGCAAGAGCAAAAGTTTCAACAGAAAATTTCAGCAAACATAAATTCGGAATTTTCAATACAGATAAAGATACAACGTATTACGTTTCATTTTCGAATTTAACGGGAATAAAAGAAGCACCAAAATACTATCAAGACTACGGAAATTTAAAAGACAAATCGGATTACGAAACGGCTATTGTAATGATGAGTCCTGTTTATAGCCCAGATGGAAAAAATACCGTTTTAGAAATCAGAAGTCAAGATAACAAGCACCGCTGGATAGTGCAATTGGATTTAGTTTCAGGAACCATCACCGAGTTAGACCACCAACACGACGAAGCTTGGATTGGCGGACCTGGAATTCCGGGCTACAGTTTCAGTGGTGGAACTTTGGGGTTTATTGATAATTCGACTTTTTATTTTCAATCGGAAGCAACTGGTTTTTCACACTTGTACACATATAATTTGAAAACCAAGAAAAAAGAAGCGTTAACAAAAGGCAATTGGGAAGTTCGTGAAGTGAAATTGTCCAACGATAAAAAATCATTTTACATCACTACTACGACAACACATCCAGGAAACAGAAGTTTTTACAAATTAGACATCGCTTCTAAAAAAATGACCGGAATTTTAACGAATGATGGCAACTACGAAGTAGAAGTATCTCCTGACGAAAAAACACTTTTAGTACGTTATTCCTATAAAAACAAACCATGGGAATTGTATGTGGGAGCTAATAAACCGAATTCAGATTTGAAACAAATCACGTTCTCCATTACACCAGAATTCAAAAAATACAATTGGAAAACACCAGAAGTTATCACGTTTAAAGCCGAAGACGGAACCAATGTTTACGCTCGTTTGTACCAACCAAAAGTAGAAAACAGTAACAAAGCCGCAGTTATTTTTGTTCATGGCGCTGGATATTTGCAAAACGCTCACAATTATTGGAGCACCTACCACAGAGAATACATGTTTCACAACATGTTAACCGATTTAGGCTACACCGTTTTAGACATCGATTACAGAGCCAGCGATGGTTACGGTCGCAATTTCAGAACGGGAATTTATCGTCACATGGGTGGAAAAGATTTATCAGATCAATTGGATGGAAAGAAATATTTGGTTCAAAATTTAGGAATTGATGCCAACCGAGTGGGAATTTACGGAGGTTCGTATGGTGGATTCATCACGTTAATGGCATTGCTAACAGAACCAGGCGAATTCAAAGCAGGAGCCGCTTTACGTTCGGTTACCGATTGGGCGCATTATAATCATGGCTACACCTCAAACATTTTGAACTTTCCAGAAACAGATCCTGAAGCATATAAGAAAAGTTCTCCAATTTATTTTGCGAATAACTTACAAGATAAATTACTAATGTTACACGGAATGGTCGATGACAACGTACAATTTCAAGATATTGTTAGATTAACGCAACGTTTCATCGAATTAGGTAAGAAAGATTTTGATTTAGCTGTATTTCCAGTGGAAGCGCATGGTTTTACGGAAACGTATTCTTGGGTAGACGAATACCGAAGAATTTTAAATTTATTCAACGAAAATCTATTACAAAAATAAAATGCCACAGTTAATCGAATTAGGAACGAAAGCCGAAATGTTAGAGCAATTGCCTATCATCCAACAATTATATTATGATTATACTTTAGAAATCTATGGGAATTTATTAGATAAAATGATTCCGCACAATTACAAACAACTCATCGTAGTCGAAAACGGAATCACGATGGGTTTGGCAGGATTTTGGATTGGAACTAAATTGTGGAGTGGAAAATATCTAGAAATGGATAATGTTGTGGTACATGAAGATTTTCGTTCCAAAGGAATTGGCAGCATCATGACGGAATATCTCAATCAAAAAGCAATCGATGAAAATTGTAATATGATTGCTTTAGATGCGTATACGACCAATTTTGGAGCCCAAAAATTCTACATGAATCACGGCTTTGTTCCGAAAGGGTTTCATTTTGTAAAATATTTAAAATAGGAATTATGAAAAACTATATTTCGATATTATTCTTGATTTTAGTTACTAGTTGCTCTAGTCAAGATAAAGTGATTAAAGAATCAGCAATTGTTGCATCTTATCAAGGTTGGGTAGCCGGTGTTCGTGGTGGTGGAAGCGGAATCAATTTTTATATCGACTTAAAATCGGAATTACCAGCCAATATTGAGCTTAAAAAATTAATTTTCAGAGGTTATGAAGTACTTTTTGAAAAACAGGATAATTTACATTTTCAGGCGATGATAAAAACTCCTGGTAATCAAGAAAAAATTGAAGGAGATGATACTCAAATTTATACCAGCCCAAAAAATGCTTTAACCTTAGCTGATAACGAAGCTATTTTAATTTTCTTGAAAAACGGCAAAGAATACCAACAAAAAATAACGAATGTAACCGAAAAACCAGCCTTAGAATATCCTTCGGCAAAACCAAAGTTTTAATTACATTTGTTATTCTAAAACCAAACCAACTTGAGTCTCTACAAAAGTCTTTTTAAACAAACGGCAATCTACGGCATAGCAACAGTTTTGCCTAGAATTATTAGTTTTATTCTAAATCCCATTTTTGTTTATTATCTTACAGATAAAGAAAAAATGGGTGAGGTTTCCGTTATTTTTTCCTATCTGGTTTTTTTTAATGTGATTTTATCTTATGGAATGGAAACAGCTTTTTTCCGTTTTTACAATTCGGAAGAAAATAAAGGAAAAGTAATATCTACATCTATTATTTCGCTTTTTTGGTCTACAATAGGATTTTTAGCGATATTTCTTTTATTTCGAAAAAACTTGGCTAATTGGTCTGAAATAAATGTGGAATATATCGTTTTCACCATTTGGATTTTAGCTTTAGATGCGTTAGCGATAATTCCGTTTTCCAAAATTAGAGCTGAAGGTCGCCCTATAAAATATGCGGTAATTAAGATTTCAAATGTCTTAATTAACTTGCTATTAAACGTTTTCTTTTTGATTCTGCTTCCCAATTTAGCAAACGAATCTTCTAATCCTTTTATTCAAACGATTTATCACGATGATTTTCAAATTGGCTATATTTTTGTTGCGAATTTAATAGCAAGCTTAGTTACTTTACTTTTCGTTTTACCCGATTATTTCAAAATCAAATGGCAATTTGATGCTGACTTGTGGAAGAAAATGATGCAATACGGCTTGCCTATTTTAGTGGCTGGAATTGCTTTTGCTATCAACGAACATTTTGATAAAATTTTATTAGATTGGATGCAAGTCGATATGGCTGACATTGGAGCCTATTCGGCTTGTTACAAAATTGGTATGTTTATGGTGTTGTTCCGAACGGCTTACACTTTAGGAATTGAGCCTTTTTTCTTCAGTCACGCAAAAAATGAAAACGCGCCTCAAACCTATGCTACGATTACCAAATATTTTGTCATTTTTGGTTCGTTCATTTGCTTAGGTGTTATCGTTTTTGCTGATATTTTAAAGTTGATTTTGGTTCCAAAAGAAACATATTGGGATGCGATGGATGTAGTGCCATTAATTGTTTTGGCTAATTTCTTTTTAGGTATTTATACCAATTTATCCGTTTGGTACAAATTAATTGATAAAACCCGAATTGGAGCTTACATTTCAATTGTTGGAGCGATTGTAACTTTAGTTTTAAACTTGCTTTTAATACCAATTATAAGTTATATGGGTTCGGCAATAGCTACTATTTTAGCTTACGGAGCCATGATGTTTATTTCGTATTATATGGGACAAAAGAAATATCCAATTCCATACGATAAGAAATCGATTTTTACTTATTTAGGATTAGCAATAGTACTTTCTGGAATTTCATTTTATGTGCCAATTTTACGTGAAACTTATGTCTTCGGAATTGCAGCTATCTTGTTTTTTGCTTACTTTGTGTACCGAAACGAAAAAGAAACCATTTTAACGATTATCAGAAGGAAATAATAACTTTAAACTATAGATTTAGTAAGGATTTCTCCAATTTCTAAAATCTGTGTTCTAAAAAAAATAGAATTAAAAATGCAAATCAAAATCATCAATAGATCCAATCACGAGTTACCAAACTATGAAACCATCGCTTCGGCAGGAATGGATTTACGTGCGAATATTTCAGAACCAATTACTTTAAAATCATTAGAAAGAACTATCGTAAAAACCGGACTTTTCATTGAATTGCCAATAGGTTACGAAGCGCAAGTACGTCCAAGAAGTGGTTTAGCAGCTAAAAAAGGAATCACCGTTTTAAATTCACCAGGAACAGTTGATGCTGATTATAGAGGAGAAATTGGCGTGATTTTAGTAAATTTATCCAATGAAGATTTCATAATCGAAAACGGAGAACGCATCGCCCAATTAATCATCGCCAAACACGAAAGAGCGGAATGGATTGAAGTAACCGAATTGTCAGAAACTTCAAGAGGTGAAGGTGGTTTTGGTAGTACGGGAGTGAAGTAAAGCCCCCTAACCCCCGAAGGGGGAACTGACAAAATTGTGTAAATAGTTTATAAATAAATTGAATTAATTAATAAAATCCTATTGACCCCTAATAGGAATTCCCCCTTAGGGGGTTAGGGGGCTAACATGAAAATAATAGTACCTATGGCTGGTCGTGGTTCACGCCTTCGCCCACATACTTTAACAGTTCCAAAACCATTAATTCCAGTTGCTGGAAAACCAATCGTTCATAGATTAGTTGAAGATATTGCTGGTGTTTTAAATCAGAAAATAGACGAAGTAGCGTTTATTATTCATGA
>NZ_CALBSN010000123.1 GCF_937967675.1 uncultured Flavobacterium sp.
CTACAAAAGCGGTGAAAGCACAATATCCTGATAGAAAATTAATTGCTTGTTTAGAGTTACATACTTACAGCAGTTTAAATGCCGAGTTCTTAAAAGAATACCAAGGCGCTTTAGATGCGGCCGATGTTGCCGTAGTTTTCTATTCACCCGATGCGGTAAAAATCAAACGTTTGGAGGAAGTTACTTATGATCAAATCGCACAATCCTTCCAAAGAGAAGATTTAATTATTTACACCAATCCAACCGAATTCAAAGACTTTTTGTTTAGCCAAAATTTAGAAAACTCCGCTTTATTATTAATGAGTTCAGGAAATTACGGCGGATTGAATTTTGATGAGGTGAAAGAATTAATCAATTAGCAAATATGGGAGATTTACTTGATTTGATTTTTAATTTCTTCAATTTTTTAGATGTTTTTCCGGCTCTTGAAAAGCATTATAAAAGATTTAGAGATAAAGATTTGCACATAGTAAAACGCTTATTGAGTTTTTTTATAATCTGTTTTGTAATTCTAATATTTTTAGGGGTTTTATTTTTCATAATCTTTTTGGGATATAAACTATTAAAAAAATAAAATTTGTAATTTGTCATTTCGACGAAGGAGAAATCACATCAAGTAAGATATTATGAGGTTATTCCTTTGTTTAAATGACAGATTGTAATTTCAAACGCAATTTTTAAGCCATTTATTTTGTGGAATTTTTAAAACCACATAGAAACATAGAAAATAAAGAATTTCTTAGTCAATAAATTGATTCATTAAGCTTCTCTGTAACCTATCAAAAATAAAAAGCCTTATTAAATGAAAAGCAACCTATGTTTCTATGTGGTAAAAGTTTAGATTTTTTTCATTTTTTAGATTTTTTAATTAGCTTTGTTCTCATAAACGCCAAAGTAAAATCTTATGTACACGCCAATCAACCAATGGGCCGAAGACGATCGCCCACGTGAAAAATTTCTTCTAAAAGGTAAATCCACCTTATCTGATTCCGAATTACTTGCTATCTTAATTGGTTCCGGTTCTCGAAATGAGAGTGCGGTGCAATTGTGCCAACGTATTTTAGCTTCTTCCGAAAACAATCTGAATACTTTAGGAAAAATGTCGGTTGCCCAACTCATGCAATTTAAAGGAATTGGTGAAGCCAAAGCCATCTCCATAGCCGCTGCATTAGAATTAGGAAGAAGACGCAGAGCTGAGGAAGCTGTAGAACTCAAAAAAATAACTTCCAGTAAAGCCGTTTTCGATATCATGCAACCCATTATTGGCGAATTGCCTCATGAAGAATTTTGGGTATTATATCTTAATAATTCCAATAAAGTCATCTACAAAGCTCAACTCTCAAAAGGCGGAATAACAGGAACTGTTGTGGATATTCGAATTATCTTCAAAATGGCATTCGAACAAAATGCAACGGGTTTAATTCTTTCCCACAATCACCCTTCTGGAAAATTAATCGCCAGTGAAGCCGATTTAAAAATCACAAAACGTATCAAAGAAGCAGGGCAAACCTTAGAAATTCAAGTTTTAGATCATCTTATCATTACTGAGAATGGGTATTTGAGTTTTCAGGATGAGGGGATTTTTTGATTTTTTTCTAAATACACAGAATCTATGTATTTAAAAAAACATACACTTAATTTTTCATTACAATCTTCGCGTTTAAATTAAGAATTATAGAAATTTTAAGATTTGGTAGTTTTTTATCTAATCGATTAGCCGTATTTTTATCAAAATTTAAAATATCATGAAACAAATAAAATTTTTAGTTGCTATACTTTTAGTAACTTTAACTGCATCAGCTCAGTTTACACAAAAAGCATTACCTTATGCATATAATGCTTTGGAGCCTTTTGTAGATGCGCAAACTATGGAAATTCATTATGGCAAGCATCACGCTGCTTATGTGAAAAATCTTAATACAGCTTTAGCAGGAACTGCAGATGAAAAATTAAGCTTAAACGAAATTTTTGCAAAGATTTCTACTTTGCCAGCGGCAGTTCGTAATAATGGTGGTGGACATTACAATCACGAGTTGTTTTGGTCTGTTTTAACATCTGAAAAAAACACTAAAATGTCAGCTGAATTAGAAAAAGCGGTAAATGAAACATTCGGAAGTTTAGATGGATTGAAAGAAAAATTAAATGCGGCTGGAGCAAGTCGTTTTGGTTCAGGTTGGGCTTGGTTGGTAGTGACGAAAGAGGGAAAATTAGTAGTAACTTCAACTCCAAATCAAGACAATCCGTTAATGGATATTGCTGAAGTAAAAGGAACACCGATCTTCGGAATCGACGTTTGGGAACATGCTTATTACTTAAAATATCAAAACAAACGTGCAGATTATTTATCGGCTATTTGGAATGTAGTAAACTGGACAGAAGTTAGTAAAAGATATAAAGCAGCGATGCCAAAACCTGATACTTTTGCTTCATGGCCAGAAATCAAAACGTTTCACAAAGTGATTTCGCAAACTTTCCATCCAAGTGAAGAAGGAAATTTACAACCAATTAAAGAAAGAAGTGCTGAAATGGCTGAAAAAGCAAATGCTTTAAAAATGGCTAAAATTCCAGCTGAATTCAATAAAAAAGCAATTGTTGCTGCAGTAAATAAATTAGCTAAAGACAGCAAAGCCTTAGATAAATTAGTGAAGTCTAAAGCTTCTGACGAAAAAATCACTAAAGCTTTAAATGGTTTACATGACACTTTTCATACAATAGTAGGATTGTGTACTCATGATGATGAATAATAATTGAGATTAAAATAAAAAAACCTTGTGATGAAAATATATCACAAGGTTTTTTTATTACAATTTATTTAAGAAATTTTTCTATCCAATTTCTTATCTTGCATCACTAAAATTAATGTTCGTTGAACTATGATTAGCACCAAAAACATCACTTTTTCCTACTCAAAAGACCAAATTTTTCACATGCCCGATTTGTACTGTGAAGCAGGAAGTACTTTGTTAATTACAGGTGATTCTGGAAAAGGGAAAACTACTTATTTACATATTTTAGCAGGTTTGTTAAAACCAAAATCAGGAACAATTGAAATCGATAAAACCGATATCGTTTCCCTTTCTGAAAAAGCAACTGATAAATTTCGTGGAAAGCACATTGGTGTGGTTTTTCAAAAATCACATTTTATTGGGGCGTTGACGGTTTTGGAAAATTTAGAAATGGCAAGTTGGTTAGCAACAGGTAAAAAACATACCAAACGTGCAAAGAAATTATTAGAACAATTGGGAATCGAAAATCAAGCGTCAAAATTACCATCTCAGTTGAGTATTGGACAACAGCAACGTGTTTCAATTGCACGTGCGTTGATGAACGAACCCAAAGTGTTGTTAGCTGACGAACCTACATCAAGTTTGGATGATAAAAATGCGGAGAAAGTTATCGAATTGTTGACTTCATTATCGAAAGAATATAAAGCGGCTTTGTTAATCGTTACGCACGACAATCGAATTAAAGAAAGATTTATCAATAAAATTACCTTGATATGATAGCAAAATTAGCATGGAAAAATATATGGTTCAAACCATTAAATACCATCTTGAGTGTTGTTTTGCTGACCTCAAGTGTTGCGATTATTACGACTTTAATCTTGGTCGAAAAGCAATTTGAAGAAAAATTTTCCAGTAATATTGACGGAGTTGATTTAGTAATGGGCGCACAAGGAAGTCCATTGCAATTGATTTTATCTGCAGTTTATCAAGTAGATGCTCCAACAGGAAATATTAGTTACGATTCGGCAAAAGTTTGGATGCAACATCCTTTTGTTCAAAAAGCAATTCCGTTAGCCTTTGGCGACAATTATCGTGGTTATAAAATCTTAGGAACAACACCCGATTATTTAGAAAAATACGGAGCCGAAATCTCCGAAGGAAAACTTTTCGAAAAGAATTTCGAAGTCGTAATTGGAAGTGATATTGCTCAAAAATTAAGCTTAAAAATTGGTGATGAGTTCTTCGGTTCACACGGTGATGCAGCTGAAGGAGAAGTTCATGAACATTACGCTTATAAAGTTGTGGGAATAGTAAAACCAACAGGCAAAGTTGTTGATAATTTGATTTTATGTACGATTCCAAGCGTTTGGCAAATGCACGGAAGTCATGGTGCAGAAGAAAATCCCGCTCACGGCGAAGAAGGTCATGTTCATGTAGAAGGCGAAGAACATCATGAAGAAGCCGACATGACTTTAGATGAACCTGGAATGGAGATTACAGCCGTTTTATTAAAATTCCGCAACAAAATGGGAATTGTAACTTGGCCTAGAATTATAGCACAAAACACAAAAATGCAAGTTGCTTCTCCAGCAATCGAAGTAAATCGTTTGTTTTCTTTATTTGGAATTGGGATTTCAGCATTACAATATTTAGCATACGGAATTATGCTAATTTCAGGAATTTCTATTTTCATAGCGCTTTACAATACATTAAAAGAACGTAAAAACGAATTTGCTTTAATGCGTGTCAACGGTGCTAAAAGATTACAACTTCTTAAAGTAGTAATGATTGAAAGTTTGCTTTTATGTGTGGTTGGATTTGTTTTTGGTACGATTTTGGGAAGAGTGGGATTAAGTATGTTGTCGAATTCGGCAGAAGAAGATTTCAAAATGAGTTTTAATCCTTACGAATTTATTTGGGAGAAAGAAGGAACTTTATTTTTACTAACTATATTTGTGGGCTTTTTGGCGGCGGTTATTCCGGCGGTCAAAGCTTATAATTTAAACATTTCAAAAACATTAGCCAATGCGTAATTATATTAAATTAAGTTTAGCTTTAGTCGTTTTTATTTCGATGATGAGCTTTTCAGATAGTACAACTTCAAGTGTAAAAGCTACTAAAAAATCGTCAGTAGCATCAGATACACTAACATGGAAAATGTTAGGCGATATCAAATATGTTCGTAAAAAACATGCGACTTATGGCGAAGTAGAATTCCCACAAGTGAACATGAAATTGAAAATGATGCAAAAGAAAACCGTTTACATGAGCGGATTTATTGTGCCAATTGATAATAAAAACTATGCATTAAGTAAAAACGTTTTTGCAGCTTGTTTCTTCTGTGGAAAATCTGGACCAGAGACTATTGCTGGAATCAAATTTAAAGGTGGTGCTTTTCCAAAGTTAAAAACCGATACTTACGTAACCTTAAAAGGAACGTTTAGATATAACGAAACCGATGTTGAAGATTGGATTTATCATATCGAAAACGCCGAAATTGTAGCGCAAAGTAAATAATTAGAAGCCCAATCGTTTGGGCTTTTTTTAATCACTAAAACATATAACATTGAAATCATTCCAACAAAAAAAACATCTCTTTTTTGATTTAGATCACACGCTTTGGGATTTTGATAAAAATTCTGGATTTGCTTTTGACACTATTTTCAAACAGCAAGGTTTTGATATTGAATTATCGCATTTTCTTAATATCTACATTCCAAGAAACCAACATTATTGGAAATTGTATCAAGTGAATCAAATCACACACGACGATTTACGTTATTATCGTTTAAAAGACGTTTTCGATGCCTTGAATTTTGAAGTTTCAGACGAAATGATTCATCATTTATCGGAAGAATATATCAAATACTTGCCAGAGTTTAATCATCTTTTCGATGGTGCTATTGAATTATTAGATTATTTAAAACCAAAATATCAATTGCACATCATTACCAATGGTTTTGCATCGGTTCAAACCAAAAAAATGAAGAATTCGAAAATTGATCATTATTTTGAAACGATTACCAATTCCGAAATGGCGGGTGTAAAAAAACCGCATCAAAACATATTTGATTTTGCCTTATCTTTGGCAAACGCTTCAAAAGAAGAAAGCTTAATGATAGGCGATAGTTATGAGGCTGATATCATTGGAGCACAAGAAGCAGGAATTGAAGCTGTATTTTTTAATGAACAAAATATCAAAGTTGAAAATCCAGTTTTACAAGTAAGTCATTTATTAGAATTAAAAAATATATTATAGTTATGAAGAAGTTATTTTTATTATTTTTATTGGGTTTTTCATTTTCATTTGCTCAAGGAAATTATAAATATGTAGTTGTTCCTTTAAAGTTTAGCTTCTTTAATGAGAATAATAAATATAATTTAAATGCAATGACTAAATCTTTCTTTGAAAGAGAAGGTTTTGAGGCCTTTTATGATACCGATCAATTTCCAAAAGAATTGGCGCAAAATCGTTGTTCAGCATTATTTGTGAATGTTATTGAAAATAATAATTTATTTGTCACTAAAATAAATGTTGAGATTAAAGATTGTTACAATAAAGTTCTTTTAGTAAGCGATTTAGGATCTAGTAGAGAAAAAGAATATCAAAAAGCGTATGTAGAAGCATTTCGAATTGCTTTATCTTCAGTTAGAGAAAAATTAAAATCTATAGAAAAAGGTTTAAGTCAAGAAGAAATAAGAATAGAAGATTCTAAAAATACCAGCGAAGTACAAGTACTATCTGAAAAATTCACAGCAGTTGCAACAGAGCTTGGGTATAATTTAGTAGATGAGAGATCGGTTGTTGTTTTTAATCTACAAAAAACTTCAAATGGCAATATTTTTACTGCAACTAAAGGTGTTCTAAGCGGTATTTTAATTAAGAAAAATAGTGGTTGGTTTTTTGAATATTATGAAGGAGAAAAATTAATTTCTGAAAAAGTAGACGTTAAGTTTTAATTTTTTTACTCTATTTAATATCCATACTTATCCTTCCATCGATTCTTCAAAAACTGACGTAATTCTTTTTCGCGAGCACTTTCGCCTGGTTCAAAGAACTTAGTTTCGGAAATTTCGGTTGGCAAAAATTCTTGCTCGGCAAAGTTGTTTGGGAAATCGTGTGAATATTTGTATTCTTCTCCGTAACCCAATTCTTTCATTAATTTGGTTGGAGCATTTCGTAAATGAATAGGAACAGGTAAATCGCCTGTTTGTTTTACTATTTGTTGTGCTTTTCCAATAGCCATATAACTGGCATTACTTTTCGCTGAAGTTGCCAAATAAATCGCACATTGACTCAAAATAATGCGGCTTTCTGGATAGCCAATGGTGGTTACAGCTTGAAACGTATTATTCGCCATAATCAAAGCGGTTGGATTCGCATTTCCAATATCTTCACTGGCTAAGATCAGCATTCTTCGGGCGATGAATTTTACATCTTCGCCACCTTCAATCATTCGAGCTAACCAATAAACCGCACCATTTGGGTCGCTTCCACGAATCGATTTTATGAATGCGGAAACAATATCATAATGTTGTTCGCCTGTTTTGTCATACAATACCGTGTTTTTTTGCACCAATTGCA
>NZ_CALBSN010000124.1 GCF_937967675.1 uncultured Flavobacterium sp.
TATTCATATACAGTAGCTCCTCTACTAACTTCAAATCTATATTGAGTAGCACCAGCAACTAAATCAGCTAAAACATTTGTACTGAATGAAGCAACAGCAACTCCACACTGTGAAGATTGAACTTGTGTTCCACATCCCTCATCAATACTTCCATTACAGTTGTCGTCAATACCATTACCACAAATCTCTGTAGCTCCTGGATTTACAGACGAACTATTGTTATTACAATCTGTATTGTTTACTGAATATCCTGATGGTGTACTAGCTCCATAACAAACTGAAACCGCTGTTCCTGCTCCGTAGGTATCTCCATCTGTATCCACATAGAAATCTCCTGTACGCCATACTGAAGCATTAGCATCATCACAATCTGTTCCATTTGTTGTAGTTGCATATCCTACTGGCGTAGTCGCTCCATAACAAACTGTTGACGAACCATTGTCATACCCGTCTGCATCTGCATCTACATAGAATGTAGCACTTCTCCATACTTGAGCATTTGTATCATCACAATCCGTATTATTTAATGCATAACCTGATGGTGTAGTAGCTCCATAACAAACTGAAACCACTGTTCCTACACCATATGTATCTCCATCTGCATCTACATAGAAAGCTCCACTTTGCCATACTAAAGCGTTTGAATCATCACAATCTGTATTGTTTACTGAATAACCCTCTGGTGCTGTTGATGAACATAATGAAGCTGTTGTAGTTGAACCATAACCATCTTGGTCAGCATCTACATAATATGTGATGGCTGTGTAAATATTTACATTGTTATCATCACAATCTGTTCCATTTGTTGTAGTTGCATATCCTACTGGTGTAGTCGCTCCATAACAAACTGTTGACGAACCATTGTCATAACCGTCTGCATCTGCATCTACATAGAATGTAGCGCTTCTCCAAACTTGAGCATTCATGTCATCACAATCTGTACTAGTTAATGCATAGCCGGTTGGAGTAGTTGATCCATAACATACTGAAACTATTGTTCCTGCTCCATAACTATCATTATCCGCATCTACATAGAAATCTCCCATTTGCCATAATGAAGCATTAGAATCATCACAATCTGTATTGTTGGATACATAACCTGCTGGCGCTGTTGATGAACACAATAAAGCTGTTGTAGTGGAACCATAACCATCTCCATCTGCATCTACATAATATGTGATGGCTTGATTTATTGTGATTTGAATCGCAACAACTTGACTTTCGCAAGTACCGATGGTTTGAGTAACATAGTAGGTTGCTGATTCCAAAAGGGTATCACCAGTTAAAAGTATATTTTTTTCATTATCTCCATATACTTTAATGTTTTGACCAGTCACTACAATATCGGATATTTTTGGAGCAACACTACTACAAAATGATTGATTTTCAACAATAGGTGCAGTAATTAAAATAGGTGTTACATTAATTAAACCTGAATTACTTGTAATATTATTAATTGTTTGAGTTACCGAATAACTACCTGCTGTTGTTACCAAAATAGAATTTGACGTTTCACCAGTAGACCATAAAATTGTTCCTGTTGCATCTGTTGTTAAAGTTGTTGTTCCATCACAATTTTGAACTGCTGTTATCTGCGGTGTTGCAGGCAGGGCTACTAATGAACCTCCTATTGCCAACGCATCAGCATCAAGTGCTGGCGAACTGAAACCCCAACCTCCCGTAGTAGTTTGTCCACTTGCATAATATCTAAACGTAACTGTCGTGCCATTTTGTAAATTTTGCAACTCAGCAATTTGACTCAAATCAACAGTATCCATTGTTAAAACAGAACTAGTAAATGGAGTTCCAATTAAAGTAAAAGTAGTTCCATCTAAACTGTATGCAAACTGAGATGTCACTCCTGGATTTGCATAGAAAGAAGCCGTTCCAATAAATGAAGCATCAATTGTAGCTAAACTCATTTGATAACCTTCAGATGGTTGCAACTTAAATTGAAAATAATCCGTATTATTTACACTAATTCCATCATTTTTGAAACCTGTTGTTCTAAACGAATTAGCGCCTATACTTGCTGTAGCACCTGAACCTCTTGTTAACAAATTTCCATTATTACTTGTTACTAAATTAGCAAATGATGTTGCAGTTGCCGTTGTGGTTTGATTTAAACTATAAAGATTCCATGCAGCAATTGGATCAGGAATTATTTTAAGCGATCTTATTTGCGTAATTGGTTCATAATTTGCATTACCAGCCTGAGTTGCGGTAATTTCTGTTTGACCTATCCCTACAATAGTTACTACATTTCCTTCAACCGTAGCAACAGCCGAGTTGGAGCTTGTATAAACAATTTCTAAATCTGAAGAAGCCGTAGCATTTAATGTAAAAGGTGGTGTTGAAATATACTTGGTTCCTAAACTAGTAAAACCATTAATAAATTGTGCTCTTGGCGCAATAACTAAATCTTGCGAAACAGAAACAGCATCATTAAAATTTTCATTTCCTAATTGACTTGCTGTAATTTGCACTGTACCTCCAGCTAAAATTGTTACCTGATTTCCGGAAACAGATGCAATAGATTCATCTGAACTAGTAAATACAATTGGCTGTCCAGAAGCACCACCTGTTGCTGAAATAGCAAAGACCGCATCACCAAATACTTTAGATGGCAATACACCAAAACTAATAACTTGGTCCGCTTTAACAATACTTCCTAAAACACCTGAAGGCTGAACTAAAGTATAACGAGCAGCATGTAATCCCGTTAATTCAAAATTAGGAGTCACAGCTATATCTTGTCCAACACCAACTTGTTCAAATATAGCCGTATTAGTAAGTGATACTTCATCAGCCCCTACAATTCCGTTTAATTGATAACTAGCAATTTGAGCATTATTAGTACCATCATATGCTTTTTCAGCCACTACTACCTCGCTTACAGAAAGTTGTTTTTGTCCAATCACCAAATTCTGTATTGAAGCGGGCGCAGGATTATAACTTGCATTGCCTTCTTGTAAAGCCGTAATGGTTACAGAACCTGGCTGTACTATTGTTACAATATTTCCATTAATAGAGGCTATTGTTTCATCTGAACTAGTATAAGTAATCGGTAATCCTGAACTTGCAATTGCATTTAAACTAAATGGCTCATCTCCATAAGTTCTTTCTGTCAACGGTTCAAACGTAATAGTTTGATTCGCTAATTGCGTATTGATAATTAATTGTTCTCTAGAAATTAATGTTGCAGGATTATAATTAGTATTTCCACTCTGTGTAGCATTAATTATTGCAGTCCCAGAACCAACAATAGTTGCTACATTTCCTGATATTGTAATAATAGATTCATTTTCACTAGTAAATGAAACTGGCAAACCAGAAGAAGCTGTAGCGGTTAATGTAAAACTTTCATCCGTATCTAATCTGCTAGCTAATGGTTCAAAAGTAATGGTTTGATCCGCTTTATTTATTATTAATTCTCTAGCTATTTCTGTAGCTGAATTGTAATTATCGTTTCCTGATTGAGTTGCTGTAATTGTTGTACTACCAGCACCAACAATGGTTACTGTATTCCCCACAACCGTAGCTACATCTGTATTCGAACTTGAATAAGTTAAAGCTAAACCAGAAGAAGCAGTTCCATTTAAACTAAATGATAAGTCACCATATGTTTTTGCAGAAAGTTCATTAAAAGTAATTACTTGATTTGCTTTCGCAATTGAAATTACAACCACTTTGGTATCTGTACCACTTAAATTAGTTGCAGACAAACTCACATTGAATGTTCCTGCTAATGAAGGAGTTCCAGTAATAACACCTGTTGTTGTATTGATGGATAATCCAGACGGCAAACCATCTGCACTATAACTTGAAGGCACATTTGTTGCTGTTGTTGCATAATTAAATGCTTGACCTACGGTTCCGGAAGTGTTCAAAGAACTAGTAATAACTGGAGCCGGTAATTGATCTACGTATCCAGAAACTACTAAACTATTTGTAGTAACTCCTGATGCGTATCTTCCAATAGAAAAAGTTGCTGTTGAAGAAGTACCTCCCCATGCATAAATTCTAAATTTTATTGTTGTATTTGCTGGTACATTTTGTAATTCAGGTATTGAAGTTAAATCAATTTGCGTTTGAACTTGACCATCTGCAGTACTTGAAAAGTTGACATCAGTGCCAATATCATTAAAAGTACTACCATTAAGACTATATCTCCATATGTAAGCATTTGGAGCAGTAGCACCCGATCTTCTTAATGTAGCATCCAATGTTCTTAAAGTAACAGCTTGACCTGCTTTGGGAGCAAAACTAAATTCAAAATATTCATTTGAAGCAATTGCATCTAATTTCGAGTTTGAACCCGCAGTTGCTAACCAATTTGTAGCAGCAAAAGCTCTTCCTAAACCTGTACCACTAATACCGTTACCTCTTGAAAGTACAGCTGTTGTTAATCTATTATCATTCGTTGTAGCGTTGTATGTGGTTTCGGTACCCGCAGCAGCTGGTGAACCAAATTGCCAAGCAACTAGTAGTTCATTTGCGCGAGTAACTACCAAAGATTGTGTTACTTCTGAAGCAGGGTTGTAATTATCATTACCTGATTGAATTGCAGTAATTGTAGCTGTACCTGCACCTGTAATAGTAACCGTATTTCCACTTATTGTTGCAACTGCAGTATTTGAACTTGAAAAAGCAACTGTTAATCCAGACGATGCCGTACCATTTAAAATAAATGAGGGCGTTGCTGTAGTGTAACTTGGTAATGTATTAAAAATTATCGATTGACTCGCTTTTAAAATAGTACCTACTACATTAGAGGGTTGCACTAATTCATAGTTACCAGCATCTACTCCATTTAAAATGAAATTTGAAACGACTAATTTATTAGTCCCTGCATTTGCATTTTCAAAAACAGCATTTGCGGTATTTAAAGCAACAACATCATCTCCAACTATCCCGTTTAATGTGTAAGATAAAACTACAGCTGGTGT
This sequence comes from uncultured Flavobacterium sp., assembly GCF_937967675.1. Taxonomy (GTDB): domain Bacteria; phylum Bacteroidota; class Bacteroidia; order Flavobacteriales; family Flavobacteriaceae; genus Flavobacterium. The sequence continues at coordinate 4,950 of NZ_CALBSN010000124.1, forward strand.
TGTTCCGTTAAATATTTTATCTTCAATAATTACATTAGAAACCGTTATACTTTTTTTGTTGATTATTAATTCTTGTTGTACGCTTGCTGCAGGATTATATCCGTTTCCACCTGCTTGAGAAGCAGTTATGGTAACAGTTCCTGGTTTATGAATTGTAACTACATTACCACTTATTGAAGCAATTGATTCATCACTACTAGAGTAAGAAATAGACAAACCTGAATCCACCGTAGCTTCTAATTCAAATGCGACATCCCCATAAGTAACTGCTGGTAATGCATTGAAAGTAATTTCTTGACTTTCAAGTGATGTATTTATAATCACTTGATTTTGAGTAACAGCTATGGCTGCATTATAATTTTCATTACCGCCCTGTGAAGCTGTAATCGTAACCGTTCCAGGCCCAACAATACTAGCTGTATTTCCTGAAATAAGAACTACAGATTCGTTTGAACTCGTATAGGTTATTGGTAGACCAGATGAAGAAGTTGCAGTTAGTTGAAAATCGGCATCCGAATCTAATTTATCTGTTAATGTTCCGAAGGTTATTGTTTGATTTGCTTTGTTTACAACAAGCTCTTGAGTTACTGCAGAAGCAGAATTATAATTGTCATCTCCACTTTGTGTAGCAACTACAGTTGTTGCCCCTACCCCAACAACAGTTACCGTATTTCCACTTACTGTTGCCACACTAGGATTTGAACTTGTATAAGTGATAGGCAAACTCGATGAAGCTGTTGCGTTTAGTGTAAATTCGCTATCCCCATACGTTTTTGATGGAATTGAAGCAAATGAAATAGTTTGGTTTCCTTTATTAACTGTAATTACTAAAGTAGATGAACCTGTTCCTGCAGAATTAGTAGCAGAAATAGTTGCGTTAAAAACACCCGTTTGAGTTGGGCTACCTGAAATAACACCTGTTGTGGTGTTTATTGACAATCCTATTGGTAATCCTGTGGCATTATAGCTTGTTGGATTCTGACTTGCTGTAATTGTGTAATTAAATGCTGTATTGTAGTATGCATTTGCCACAAGAACACTATTTATTTCAGGAGTTGAAGCCACACCTTGTCCTGTAAATAAAATATCATCAACTCTTACACCTTTTCCAGTCCCATTGTTTCTGAATCTAATTTTAAATTGACTAGAATTTGAAATTGGAAAATTAATATTACCAGAAGCTATATATGATGATGAAGTTGGTGTTGCTGACAAGTAACTAGTACTAGACCAAGTCACTCCATTATCTTCTGAATAATCAACCTTACATGGATTGTTTGTCCCAGAACCATAAGTAGCAACCTTAAAGCTTAATGTAATATTCTGATTAAAACTACTCACATTAAATGCCTCAGAAATGATAACATCATCTGCTTCAATTAGCCAATAGCCTGACTGTTGTACAGAATTGGTTGTAGTTCCATTTGTATACGTCCAATTTGCTGAAGCACTCGAACAATTACTTGAATAAATTGTTGTTTGTCCAAAAGTTAACTGACTACTTAAAAACAAAAAAGCAACCATCAAAATTGACAATATGCCTTTAAAATTTAAGTAATCATTCCATAACCCCATCTCCAATGTAAAACTTGAAGAGAAAAAACTATTAGTTCTTGCCGGTTGAATTGGCGCGTTCCAATCTTTTGTGTAAAGTTTTGTTTTCATGTATGATTATCAATATTTTTGACAAAACTACTAAAAAATATTTTTTCTACTTACACAAAGATATTAACTTACTGTTAATAAATATTTTAGAAAGACAACTTTAAAAAAATAACATTTAAATGAAAACCAATAATTGTCTTAATAACTAATTTTTAAGGAGATAGAAATTGAATTAAATAGTTTACTAAATAGATTTAAAACAAAAAATGTAAATAAAATTAATATAATCCAATCGTAAAACATGAAAATTTGGCATTCTATTTTAACAAAAAACAATAAACAAATATAGATTTACATAATCGAAAATCAAATTCCCTAATATTACCAACTATCTTTCCAATATTTGAGTTGTTCTCTTAGGTATTCGTTCATTAAATCTATTGAAGATATAGATGGCAATGTTACACCATTATAATCATTAATTCCTTGTTTGACCTTAAAATTTGTAGGTGCTGAAATTGCAACAATTCCATTTTTTTTATATAACATTATAGCTCTAGACAAGTGTAATGCATCGGAGACTACAATCACATTTTTATTAGTTCCAAATCGTTTTACAAAAGCAGAAACTTCTTCTGAAGTGTTAGATGGAGTGGTTAACATTTCGATATTTTGTTTAGGTATGCCTAACTCAACAGCAGCCCTTTTTACAACTGATGCTTGAGACTCTAATCCTAAGCTAGAATATCCTGAACTAACAATTATATAATTTGGTAACAACTTTGATATTCGAATTGCCTCAATTAATCGAGATAGTGTAACATCAGATAATTGCTTTGTTGCTGATAATCTTGTATCAAGACTATAACCTGCACCTAAAACATGTAAATAATAAGTTTTGTTTTTATCTAGCAAACTAACATCAGTTATAGCATATTTGTTTTCATACTTTTTTATAAGATATTTAGGGAAATAGGAAGTAGCACATACTAAAAAAAAAGAAAAAAAAACAATCAAAATCCAATGTAATTTTATTGTATTAAATTTGAATTTTAATAGCAACAATAGCAATATTGAAAATGTAAAGAAATTGTACAATGTTATATTATTTTGTAAAAAATTCATTTTATGATATTAAATTTCACTAAAAATATTAAATTTCATACTAGATACTAATTAAATTATGCAACTTCTCTAAATTTAACTTATATTCATAACCCATAACAGAATCAGACAACAAAATTGGATCTTTGATATTAAAATGTATGAATTCTAATCCATTTTTTTTTAATTGTATTGCATTATCATAAGTAACACCACCACCTGCTATGATTTGAATTTCATCACCATACAAATGTTTCCATCTTTTTAATTTCTCCAATCCAAAATCAACTCCTTTTTGACTTCCTGCAGTCAAAAGACGATCAAATCCTACTTCGATTAAAAAATGTAGATCAGATTCGTGATCAGTAGAGAAATCAAACGCCCTATGAAAAGTGGTTTGTAAACCTAATTCTTTTGCAGCAAAATAAAGACGTTTTGTATGCTCCTTTTCAATTTTAAAATTTTCATCTAATAGTCCAAATACCACACCTGTAACTCCAAGCTTAGCAAAAAATTTTATATCTTCTACCATTAATTTAAGTTCATATTCATTATAATTAAATCCCCCAGCTCTAGGTCTTATCATAACGTGAACTTCAGGAACAGCATGTTCACAAAAATAGGCTGTTGTAGCATAACTTGGTGTTATTCCACCTAATTGAAGCCCTGCACATAGTTCAACACTTTTAATTGTTGGTAAATTAACCTCATTTAATTCTTCAATAGATTCTAGAACTACTTCAAAATTCATACTATTTAAAAGTTATTTTAATGATTTATATTAGTTCTTAAAATTTTTCCAGGATTTCCTATCATTACTACTTCATCTGGAACATTTTTAATAATTAAAGTTCCTGCTCCGATTAATGTATTTTTACCAATATAAGAAACACCTGTCATCACTGTAGAACCTATTCCAAAATAAGCAAATTCTTTTATGTAAATTGACGCACCTATATTTACTCCTTGTGAAAAAAAACATCCCTTTTCAATGGTAACATGATGAGCAATATTAACACCCATACTTATCATTGAATAATCTTGTATTTTTGTAAATGGCATCACATTAGAACTAGGTAATATATATATTGCTTTTCCTAACTCAACTGTTGCATCCAGCAATACGGATTCATGAATAAAAGATGGGATCTCAAATCCTTCTGACTCTATCTTTGAAAGCAAATTAACTCGAACTGAGTTATTACCAATTGGAACAAAAACAGCTATATCTTTAGTTAATGCATTAAATAAATAATTAATATTACCTAGAACAGAATATCCTCCAATATCAGTCCCTTTCAACAAATCATTATCATCAATAAAACCGAGAATTTCGTAATATTCTTCTAAGTATTTTGAATATACTTGACCATAGGTACCCGCACCAAAAATAACCGCTCTTTTCTTCATATTATTAATTTTTACCATCAAATGGAATCATAGTAATGTCCTCTGTTGCATTTACTTCATTTGTTTTAAAAATTTTAAATACAGTATTAATTATAATCTTAACATCTAATAAAAAACTAATATTGTCAACATACCAAACATCAAGCTTAAATTTTTCAGTCCAACTTAACGTATTTCTCCCATTTACTTGAGCCCAACCTGTAATGCCAGGTCTTACTTCATGTCTTCTATTCTGTTCATAAGAATAAAGAGGCAAATAATGCACTCGTAAGGGGCGAGGCCCTACTAAGGACATATCTCCTCTTAAAACATTTAACAATTGGGGTATTTCATCAATTGAAGTTTTTCGTATCAATCTTCCAATTCTAGTTAATCTTAGATTATCTGGAAGTAGATTCCCATTACTATCGGTTTGATCTGTCATAGTTTTAAATTTAATTATTTTAAAAATAGTACCAAATCTTCCAGGGCGTTCTTGGTAAAAAAAAGGCTTACCATTATTGGAAAAATAAAGTGCTGTAAAAGCAATTATTAATATTGGAGATAATACTATTATCCCTAACAAAGCTAATATAAATTCAATTACTCTTTTAAAAATATTTTTATACATTTTTTTAATTACTTCTTTATAAATATTTTTTAATCACATGAAGTTTTCCTTTTCCAGCTGGAATTTGCCATGTATCTTTATTCCACTTACTATTTCCTTCAATGATTATAGGACCACTAGGCGTAATTGCAATATCCCATCCCACTGTTCTAACTTGAGGCACAATATGTGCAGCTTCTGTAACCAATTGCTTTATTTCATTCCAAAATGGAACTTTTAAACCTAAAATTTGTTGTTTTGTTGAAGGATGTATTTCATGATAACTATCACAAGAAGATCTTTTTCTTATACCTCCTGAAATTACAACTCCTGTTTCACTATCAATCTCTGCTGCTAAATTACCTGCTGAATAATTATCTATAGGACAATCTACACTAATACGAAATACCGAACCAATAATATCTACTCTATTTTCATCATTAAGTAAGGTTATCATTCTTATTGTATTAACCGCCGATGGAGAAATATTTGCGATACTTTCATGCTGTACTATAAAATCTTCAAAATAAAAGTATTCATTTTCCTCAAAATGGTTTTTTAAAAAAGTAATTAGTTCTTCATCTCCAATCATTATACTATTTTCTTTTTTTTGAACTTGGAAAATTCGCACACCCTTTCCTCCCGAACTTTCTGGATTTTTAATCACAATTTTTTGATTAATTCGTTCCAAAATAACGGTTGTGATGATATCCATATCTTTTTGGGTATATAAAAAAGCTGGATTACAGAATTTATTAAACGTTTTGAAAAATGTCTTTTTATTATCAACCTCATCAATAAAATCTTTATGATTCATTTTATTGTGAAACTTATACATAATACCCATTGTTGCATATTCTTTCTTCTGCTCTTTATTTTTTCTGTAGAATTGGAAATTATAATAGTCTACAAATGAAGAACCATACCATAATGAGTTTATTACCATTCCTATACACAAAAATAGTTTGTTATACCCTTTTTTTGAAGTACAATTGATTGATTTTATTAAATCTTTATAATCTGTCTTCAAAATAAAAAAACCTAAATATAGAATATTTTTCATTGCTTGTTACTTGTTATTAAAAGTATTTATAATACTTGCAAACCTTTTGGTTAATATGGATTCATCATAAGTAGTTTCAGCTAATTTTCTACTATTATCACCCATAATCTTTAGTAAATTAGGTTGATTTTTCCATTCCATGATAAGTTCAAATAATTCATTTGGATTTTCTGGGTCTACAAAAGCACCACAACTATTTTCTTCTACCATTTTTTTTGTCCAACCATTTGAATTTACTATTATTGGTTTACCAGCAGCTAAAGAATCAAATAATTTATTTGGTGAATTAGTACTTAAAATTGGAATATTTAGAAATGGGACAACCGAAATATCACAAACATTTACTACTTCACTTGTTTCTTTCATTGCTAATCTTTCGTAAAAAAACACATTTGTTAATTTATTACTTTCAGCGAATAATTTTAAAGTTTTTTCTGCTTTTCCTTCTCCTAAAAGAATAAAATCAACATCCATTATTCCTTTATCATGAGCAATTTTTGCAGCTTCAATAAAATATTGAAGGCCATTTGCAATACCCATTGTACCAAAATGAATTACTTTAAAAGAACTTTCTCTAAGTTGCAACTTTTTAATACAATCTTTGCTTTTTTCTCTTGGCCAAAAATGTTCTTTCTTAGCCATATTGGGAATCATTGATACTTTATCAGATGAAACATATTTAATAACACCCTCATACATACCTGGAGATAAAGCAACTATATGGCTTGCATTTTTATAGATTGTTTTTTCAAACCAAATAGCTATTTTTTTTACTAAAGGATTTTTAAGCCCCCCCATTTGTATAGGCACTTCTGGCCACAAATCTCTAACTTCAAAAACAAAAGGAATATCTTTGATTTTTTTTAATAATAGGGCGGGAAGTCCAACTGATAAGGGTGTAGATGTAGCAATAACTAAATCAATATTTTTATGTTTAAAAACTTCAAAAGAAGATTTGTACATAAAATTAAAAAAAGATTTAATCCGCATAGGAATACTCATTTCATTTGAATAAGCATTTTTCAAATAAACTATATTAATACCATCTATATAGACTTCTTCTCTATCGGATGCTGTTATTTTTTTATTTTGAGTAATAACTGTAACTTCATGCCCCTCCTTTAAAAGTTGCTGAACAATAAAATAAATACGAGTAGCTCCGGGTTCTCTCGGAGTTTTAAAGTATTGGTGTATATAAAGAATTTTCATTTATTCTATTTTAGTATAAATATCATTAAGCATTTTAGAATTGTATGTCCACGAAAAATCTAAAGCATGATTATAAGCGTTTTTCGAGATTTCATTATAATTTTCTTTTATTTTTTGAATAGCTTCTGCAATTTTCTCATGTTCTTTAGGCATTACTGAAAAACCAACTACTCCTTCTTCATAATTCCCATCAAATCCTTGGCCTTTTGTATAAACTACTGGTAATCCTTGAGTCATTGCTTCTACATATACTAATCCAAAAGATTCTTTAAATGAAGGCACTACTAAAAGATTCGAATTCCTATATATTTTTAACAATTGTTCCTTATCTGAAATATAACCTAAAAATCTAACTTTTAAACCTTTTGCTTCATCTTGCAATTTATCTTTAAGATAACCTTCACCTACAATTGTAAGTTGGAAGTCAATACCTTTTTCTTTTACTATTTTACAAGCTTTAATTAAAGCACTACAATTTTTATTTTCTCGAAGCTTACCAACGAAAAGAATTTCTAAACAATCACTATTCTTTGTCGCATCCAAATATCTATTTTTAATCCAAAAATCATTCACTCCGTTAGGAATAACTTTAATCTTATCTTTCAGTTGCTCAAATTGAAATGTTGTTAAGCATTCTCTTAATTGTATGTTCTTATAAGCTGGTGATAAAACCATTATTGATTCAGCACTATTTAATATTGTGAAACCTATTTTTCTAAAAAAAATAGATTTTTTCATGAATATATTTATATCTGTATTTCTAACTGTAACAACATAAGGAATAGCTTTCTTTTTAAATAATAAAAAGGAAATAATGCCGTTAGATATTAACGAATGTGCATGGGTAATTGTAATTTTATCATTTTTTACTTTTTTATTAAAATCCTTATAAATGGATAACATTTTTAATGGCCAGAAATATCTTTCAAGATTTGAAAAAGCTTTGGAAATTGTATATAAAATATTTTTAGATTCACAATAATCGCTATTTATTTTATCCTTTTTGTTTATTGGAATATATACAGTTTGATGAATTGAAGCATTCATATCCCTTAAGGACATAACTAACTCTTCATGTAACTTATTAGTAAGAAAATAGGAATTAATATGTACTAAATTTATCTTATTTCCCATTATGCTACTACAGAATTGAAACTTACTAAATCTAAACTTTTCTTTGCTTCAAGAAATGCTGTTGATTTCAAAAATTGGTATTCTATAACTCTTTCATCTGTTAACTTTGTGTTTTCTAATTCAGTTATATCAATAGATGGATGACAAGGTATCTCTAAAATTGCATTCTCAAATTTTGCCAAAGGATTTTTTACCAAAGCTTTAAAAACATCAATAGCATTATGAGAACTTGTAACCAACATCCCTTCAGGGCTCTTAAAATATTTATTAATTTGATTTTTATTATTTTTAAGGTATTGCTCCACTAGCAAACGTTTAATTCCAAATTTTTGGATATCAAATAAACTAGGAACAATTACTTTTCCTGAATTTTGTATATAGTGCTTAACATAAAAACGAATTCCTTTTGGCTTTTGAGTTTCTTTTCCAAAATCCAATAATGCTTTAAAAACTACTGGAATTCTATTAAGTCCTTGGTGTGAATCAAAGTGTGTTATATTGTCTCCTAAAATATCATAAAGTTTTGCATATTGGTTTTTCAACTCTAATAATACTTCTTCTTTTTTAATTAAATTTTTCTTTGCTCTACTCTCTAATTCTTTTTTAGAATGAAAATTACCCTTTTTATCAACTAAAGAAGATACTTCATCAATAGAAGACGTTGGTTTTCCTTCCGTTAAATTAAAATGAAGTCCAATACTAATATTTGGGATTTTAAGTAACTCTATTGCCTCATTTGCATAAGGCATGTTTACCATTACTGTTGTAGAAGTAATAGTTCCTAAATGCATTAATTCTGTTATTGCATTATTTATTGACTTTGTCATTCCAAAATCGTCTGCGTTGATGATTATTTTCATTTTTTTAAATCTTTAAAGCTAATTAATTGAAACTTATTGAGGCTATTTTTAAAACTTTCAGACTTCAATATTTCGAACTCTTGTATTCTTTTATCAGTTAATTTTGTTTTTGGTAAATCTGTAATTGATGTAGCTGGATGGCAAGGAATTTCAATATATAACTTTTCTAAAGCAATTAATTTTTCCAAAGCTTCAAAAGTATCTACTTTTTTTAAATTTATATTTAAAAGTTCCCCTTCAGGCATTACATAATATTTGCGAAAAGCAACATTATATTTTCTATAATACATTTCTGTTATATATCTTTTTATTCCAAACTTAAAAATATTTTTAATTCCAACAACCTCAGGAACTATAGCATCAGTAATAAACAAATGATGAGGTGAACGTAAACCTAATACTATGTTTTCTTTCCCTAAAGATAAAAAAGCATTTGAAATGGGCTTATATTTATGTACACCTTGATGCGAATCCATATGAGTTAAACGATCTCCTACACGCTGTTTTAATAATAAAATTTGAGCCTTTAATTCTTTATAAACGTCATTAACATTTATTTTTCCTTGTTTACTCCTTTTTCTTAATTCTTTAAATTCATAAAACTCTCCCGTTTCACTATTAACAATTGTTGAAATTTCTGACGCATTTAAAATAGGCTTTCCTTGAGTTATATTAAAATGCAGACCAATGCCAAAATTAGGATATTCTAATAATTTATCTACCTCTTCCCAATAAGGCATATTAACCATAACGGTTGTAGAGGTTAATGTTCCCTTTTTAGCTAATGTGAATACTGCTTCATTTACCGACTTTGTAAAACCAAAATCATCAGCATTGATAATTATTTTCATTTTTTATAAAATTATGTTCATTAAATAAATAATAATTACTGATCAAGATTAATCCATTGTGCAATTTCTTTACTAATTAATAATGAAGATTCTTTATATAAATGACTACCGTCTGTAAATATATATTTTCCCTGATTATTATTAAACACCTTAAATTTAACACCATTTTTTTTTGCCAAAAAAGATATTTTTTTATCAAAATCTGGAAATGCCTTAAATTGTCTCTCTAAAATAGAATTATGAACAGGTAGTCTTACAATATAAACTTTACCATGGCTTTTTAAAAAAGTTATAGTTTTTTCTAAATACTCATATCTTTTTTTTGAAAAATGATATTTAGCCGAATATCCTTCTTCCTGCAATTTTAGTTTTAGTCTTTTATTAATTGAAGAAGTATCCATTTCTAAATTAACTTCTAGCCAACCATCGTCATGTAAAAATCCTTCACCTCGAATTTTGTTCAAAAAAAGTTTCTTGTAAAAAGTTTCTTGTCTATGAAGTATATATTCAAAATTTGGATTACAAGAAACACATTCAATATTAGCCAAAAAAGAGCTATTCTCTATAAAAAGACTTTCATCATTTGGATTATCTGTATTAGAAGATATAGAACCTGGATCAACAGATATAATAAAAACACCATCCTTTACAGTTTCATCTACTTTATTCTTAATACTCTTGTAATAGGCTGGGCCATAAGGTGAATAATTTGCTGCAAAAGAAAAATTATACATTTTATTCTTTTTATTAATCAACTCATCATTAAAAACCGATGGAACCAATCCTTGCGCTGCTCTTGAGTTACCAATAATTAATGAGTTTTGTTTTGGTGAAGATACCCTTCCATAATAAAAATCAAAACTCCCAAAACTAAATGAATAAACATATATTCCAATAATAAATAATAATGGAATAGAAAAATAGACAATCTTTTTAAAAAATTTTTTCATAATTTAGAATTGAAAATAAATAAAATCTTGCTCTTTACCTGCAAACAGAAAAATAGAAATAATAATTATAAAATAAAAACACCATTCTAAAAAGCGGTAATTATTATATTTTAAATTTTGAAGTGCATATTCACCTGTTCGGCCTATCCATTCTATGAGAATAAAGAAAATAATTAATACTATTACAACGTATGATAAAATTGGTATATCCGAAAGGTTAAGAAATGGGGATTCAAAAATTTTCTTAATATAGCTAAAAGCATGCTCTAAATTATCTGCTCTAAAAAATATCCAAGCAAATACAGTTAAAGTGAATGTTAAAAACATATTTAAAGCATCTCTAAAAGATGGAAAAAACCTTCCTTTAGCAACTATTTCAAAATTATTTCTATTATTATTTGTCAATAATAATGGCATAAAATACAATGCGTTCAAGAAACCCCATACAATAAAAGTCCAATTTGCCCCATGCCAAAAGCCACTTACAATAAATATAATAAAAGTATTTCTAACTTTCATCCACATACCTCCTTTACTACCTCCTAATGGAATATATAAATAATCTCTAAACCAAGAAGAAAGTGAAATATGCCATCTTCTCCAAAATTCCGCTATATCCCTAGAAAAATATGGAAAAGAAAAATTCCTTAACAATTCAATGCCAAATAATCTCGAAGTTCCTAAAGCAATATCCGAATAACCAGAAAAATCACAATAAATTTGAAAAGTGAAAAATATTGCTCCAAGAATTAAAGAACTTCCAGAATAATCATTATAATTATTGAAATATAAATTTGCAAATTCAGCACAGTTATCTGCAATTACCATTTTTTTGAATAGCCCCCATAGTATTTGCTTAAGACCATCAACTGCTTTATAGTAATCAAAATTCCTCTTTCTTTTTATTTGCGGTAACAAATGAGTTGCACGTTCAATAGGTCCTGCAACTAATAGAGGAAAATAACATACAAAAAGAGAATAATCCACAAAATTTCTTTCTGGTTTTATCCTATTGTAATAAATATCAATTACATACGATAAACCGTGAAATGTATAGAATGATATTCCAACCGGTAAAATGATATTTAAAGTAAAGTAACTAGCCTCAAAACCAAAAAAACTAATAAAATTTATAAAAGATTCAGCAAAAAAATTGTAGTATTTAAAAACTCCTAAAAATCCTAAATTAATAATTATACTTATCCAAAACCATAATTTTTTATTTACTTTAGAACTTGATTGCGACATTTTAATAGCAGTAAAATAATCCAAAATAGTTGAAAAAATCAATAAAAATAAAAATCTATAATCCCAACAAGCATAAAAAAAATAACTAGCTATAATTAATAAAAAATTTTGTTTTACTATACTTTTTTTAGCTATAAACCAATATAAAAGAAAAACAATAGGCAAAAAAACAGCAAAACCATAAGAATTGAATAACATATTTTATTATTTTAAGATTTATTAAAAGTTTGAAAAAAAAATTAATTTATATAAATTTATAAAAACGACTTTATAAATTTAATAATTCTTTCAGTTCTTCTTTCTATACTAAATTTTTGTGCATGTTCAATAGCATGTAATGACATTTTATCTCTTAATTGTTCATTTACTAATAGTTTTTCTAGTGCTGTTCTAATTTGAGAAATATCATTTGGATCAACTAAAATTGAAAAATCTGAAGTACATTGCACTCTTATTTCAGGAATATCAGATGAAATTATAGGTAATCCACAAGCCATTGCTTCAATTATAGCGTTACTAGAGCCTTCGTGCTGCGTTGGTAAAACAAAGATATCCGAAGCTGATAAAAGTTCAGGGACACAACTTCTAGGTACTTTCTGTTTGAAAACAATATCTGTGCTTTCTGGATTTTGTTTTCCTTCCCCTACCATAACTAGACCTATGTTCTCAATTCCTTCAGCTGCTTTAACCAATCTTAGAGGCCCTTTGTTTTCTATAAAATGTCCTAAAAACATAACTAATGTTTTATTTTGAGGTAAATTATATTTTTCTCTAAGCTCATTTATATTTTCCCTTTTATAATACACTTCAAAATCCACCCCATTAGGCTCTACAATAATTTTATCTTGAGAAACTTTCATATCTATCAATTTCTCTTTTATCAATTCAGAAACAGCTATAAAACCATCTATTTTATTGAAAAATTTCGTATATGTATTCTTATTATACCATTTTTGTACTAATTGGATATTTCTATTTTCACCTACAGCTGCAATAAATGGCTTATTATATTTTTCTAATGCTTCTACACCTAATAATGCATTTTTTATAAAATGACAATACACTACATCAAACTCAATTTTATTTTTCTTTATAATACGTTGTATTGCATTTACTTGTATTTTACGAGCAATTGTATAGGTATTAAAACTTCCTATTTGTTTAGTGGATAAAGAAGTAAATAATGGACGGTAAACCTTTGCTAATTCATTACCATATACTACTTTTTTAAATTTTATTTTTCTTGGCACTAATTGAAAAGGCGCAATAACAATTACTTCATGCCCTAGTTTTGCAAATTGTTGCACTAAATTGTATACAAAAACTCCATTAGTAGGATGTTGTTCCGATGGGTAATTATCTGATATTATTAATATTTTCATAACTTAATTTATTACATGATTATTCATTCTTGTTGAACCTATTAAAATTGCAAAAACAAACCAAACAAACAAACTAGAAATAGCTCCCCCCGCTTTAAATATATGGAGCGTTATTGCAGAAAAAAGCAAAAAAATTAACACTGTTTTTGTCCTTTTGAAATTATTATGTGCAAGGATTAAAAGTCTAAAATAAAAAATCATAAATACGATAAAACCAATTAAGCCCGTTGTAGCTAATATTTCAAGAAAAGCATTATGAGCTCCCATTGCCCCACCAAAAGTTTCTTTCATCATAGGTTTAAAACCAGACCTCCCTACTCCTAAAAATGGATTATCAACAAAAAAACCAAATGCAATTTCCCATATATCATTTCTTCCTGTTTTCCCTTCATCTACAAATTGCATAAATCTAGTATAAAAAATCTCATTACTTAAAAAATAATTAAATAATAATACTCCTACAATAGAAGCTAAAATTATTATTAAAAATTTAACTTTAAAATTTTTCTTTAAAAGCAAAATCATAACTGCTGCTCCAATGAAAAATGTAAAAACTGCACCTCTTGAAGCAGTTGCTGAAATTAAAGGAAATATAGGAACTAACATGAGTCCCATAAAAATTTTATAAATTATATTAAATTTTTGTTCCAAAATAAATGAAAGCAAAATTAAAGCTCCTATAACAGCCTTAATACCTATATTATTTGGATTTTCACCAAAAATTATAAGCCTACTCTCACCTTCTGTAAAATCAATATCTACACCTATTCCAAACAGAAATAAAACACTTAATAAAAAAATACCAAACGTATATATTTTTAAAACATACAATAGAATTGTTGGGTTTGATATCAAGTGATTTCCTAAAATTAACAATAAAAATAAAAATTTTAAAATTCTTGTAGTAAAAAGATCATTTAATTCTTCTATATAGGTAATATTTAAAAATGATGATATTGCTTCTATCAGTAGAAATAATAAAATAGGTTTAATATAAGGCCCCAGGTAAAAAAAAGATAAACGTTTATTAAGAAATGGTAAAGTGGAAATTATATAAATAAAAAAAACAACCATTGTTATAGAAAGTACTCCTTTTAAATCAAAAGGATTCCAAAATTCAAAAACAACAGAAAGTACTAATAAGTACAAACAGAAATCATTTATTTTTTTTAAAAAAATCATATTTTTATTTTTGACATAATACTATTTCCTTAGAAAAACTTGATAAATCATTCCATATTTTTTGCAAATTTTTCATATGGACTTCATTGGTATAATTTGGAAGTTTTATATAATGATAGTCAATATTTTCGCCAAATAAGTTTCTAACATTAAATAAGGCAGAAGAATGGAAAGTAATTATTCGATTTGGCAACTTTTCCAATGAAGATAAATATATTTCTATTGGAAAATCATTTCGTTGCACGCTCATAATTTGCTCTATTTTTTTTAGTTTTTTTGTTGATTCAAAAATTCTAGGTACATAAATAATTTCTTTTTGAAACATATCTCTAATTTTAACTAAGATATCTAAATAATTATCCTCAGATATATACCCTCTTTCAACATGTGGATCTCCTATAAATATAATGTAATCGTTTATATTTGAAAACGATATGTTTTTTAGGTAATTAAAATTATTATTAACTATTTTATATTTAAATTTCTGTAAAAAAAAAGAACCATAAGAAGTGAAATACTGATCAAATAATATATCATAATTATTAATTCTTAAAAATTTGTATAATAATTTGTTTTTATAATTCTTAAAATATTTAAAAGGATTTTCTGCTTTATAATTTACCGATCCTGAACCGTCATCAATAAATGAAATTGTAACATTTTTAGATTTTTTGCAAGCATATCTGTAAAATGCATTTAAATCATTTCCAACCAAATGCCCTTCATTAAATTTAAACAAAAATATCTTGAAAAAACTGATAAGATTTATTAATACAAAATTATATCTTGCAATTTTTTTATTTAATAAAAAAGTTGGAGGCATAAATATAACTTCATCAAAGTAATGGTTTTTAATCAAAGACAATACTTCTAATCTTGAATTTATTTTTTTGTTACATACAAACAATACATTATAACCTTTATCTAATTGATAATTCTTAATATACTCTACACAATTAATAACTTGTAATCCCGTTACAACAAAAAAATAATTTTTATTCCTTTTACTCATTAAAATTATTATTAATTAAAATTATTAGATATAATTTCAAAAACAGAAAAATCCCATGTTGAAAAAACACCAAAAGAAACTTTTTCATCAACGACAATATGACCTACTTTTCCCGATAGCATTTTACCGCTATTTTTGAAATTATCGACTTTTGACAACATAATTCCTCCTTGACCCTTATATATAGCTTCTCTTTCAAGCCTTGTAAATTTGTCTTGCTCTAAAATAGGTATTAAACCATGACCTGTATGCTGAAAATACATTTTATTATCTAATCTAACACTAATTAAAGAATCTGCCTTAAAAATGGCTAACGTGTTAATAGCATCATCAACTATATCTGTTGTAACAAATGGATAATCTAAAGAAAAAGATAGTATAGCTTCTGGATAAATTTGTTTTTGAAAAAGAGTATCTAAAATAAAATTAAAAGTGCTATTTAAAGTTTCACCTGATTTTGATAACTGAAAAGGTCTTTTAATTATTAGCAATTTTGAAAAATTTGTTTTCTTACTTTCAATAAAATCTAATATTTCTTTATCAGAAGATGTAACAACAATCCAATCGATTTTTTTCGAATTTTCTAATTTTTCTAAAGCCAATTCCAAAATAGTATTATGGTTAGAATTTTTGTACAATGGCCAATTAATCTTATTAATAAATGTATTTCTCACTGGAATTATTGCCACTGTTTTAGGAGTGATTAACTTAAAAGATTCAACATAAGTCTCTTTAATTTTTTTTCTTGTGGATAAAATTCTTTCTTCATTACCTGTAAGATTATTTCCGTGTCTTCTATAATAAAAAAGAGGTTTATTAATATTAGTGACTTTGTAATGCATAATAAATTTGATCCATAAATCATATCCATCTTGACAAGTAAAGCTCTCATTATAACCTCCTAACATTCTCAAATTTTCTAGACGTATCATTGTACATGCTCCGTGAGCAGGTTGATCAAAAAGAGAAACATCCTTATCAAAATCATGTCTTATCTCTTCTCCTGTGATAATACCATCATCATTGGTGTAGTAATAGTCAGGAAAAACTAATCCTAAATCTGTATCATTTTCCAATGTAGAAACCATAATCTCTAATGCATCTGGTGTTAAAAAATCATCTGCATCTAATCGCATAATATATTTAGCAACAGAAGCCCTCATCGCAATATTATTGGTCACGTTTAATCCTTTGTTTTGTTGATAAATTATATTTATCTTAGGATTATCCCTATATTGTTCAATAATTTCTTTACTATCATCTACTGAGCCATCATCGATTATAAAAAGTTCAAAGTCTTGAAATGTTTGCACCAAAACACTTTCTATAGATTGTTTTATATACTTCCCATAATTATAGTTTGTAATATAAACGGTTAATAAAGGATTACGATTCATTTGCAAATTATTCTATTAAATTCCAATCTAATTTTTGATGTTTAATGACATCTTTTTTTATTATTTTTCCTATCAATTTATCAAAATCTCTTGCGTCAATTCCATGATTTGGGCGCAAAACTGTTAGATTATTTTCTGTCAAGACTTCTCCTGCTTTAATGTCTTTTGAAGGATAAACTGCTCTTCTAAATGATTCAACATGACCATTTTCTATTTCTATTGTTACAGGTTTCTTAACACTATTTCCTTTTAGTTCGTTAATAAGTTGAATTTCTTGAATTAATTCAGTTATTTCACTAGGGGTTAATGAAACTTTATGATCTCTAAATTGCTTTCCTTCTCTAGAATCTGTGAAATGAAATTCAAGAATTTCTGCCCCAATAGCAACTGCATAATTTAACGCTTTACTTCCTTCTGTATGATCAGAATAACCAATTGTTAGATTAGTTAATTCTTTTAACCTTTTCATTACATTTAAATTTGCATCTGCGCTTGGTATTGGATACATACTAGTACATTGCAAAACTGCCAACATTTCTGATGACTTATAATCTGAATTTATTGATTGAATATATTCTATTGTTTTTAAAACTTCATCTTCTGAAGAAAGACCTGTTGAAACTATAATAGGTTTTCCTTTCTCGGCAGTTTTTTTTAATAAAGAATAAGCCGTTAAATCTCCACTGCCAATTTTATACAAACTAATATATTTATCTAGCCAAGTCATTGCATCAATATCCCAAACCGAAGAAGTGTATAATATACCAGCTTCTTTAACCATTTCGGCTAAATATATATGATTATCCTTCGTAAGCTCGAATTTTTTAAAATGCTTATTCCTATCTGGACTTTCCAATTGAGATACTAGTGTATCTCCAGTGTATATTTGAAACTTAACATAATCAACGTTAGTATCAATAGCAAGTTGAGAAAGTTTCTTAGCATATTCAAAATCACCTTCATGATTACCACCAATTTCTGCAATTAAAAGTGGGCCAAATTTCCCATGAAAGGGACTATTTATTTTTGTATCTCTTTCCATATATTGTATATCTCATATAAATTATAATTAAAATGGTCTCCATTAAAATGTTGTATTATTTTTTCTGTTCTTTCAAAATCTTCTGCAGTATCTAAAGCCATCTGTATACCTGACGCTTCAGGTAGTAATGAATTTGAATAGTAGAAATTATTTTCTGATGGATAATCATAGGCATATAAAGTTACATGTTCTCTATATTTATCTTCCTTATTTATTTGTTGTAATAAAGATTCAAAGTAGGATAGTTTAAGAATTTCAATACTCATACCTTTAGGAAAAGTCCTATCTTTTACATTAGTAATAAAATCATATTTTCCAGTTTTGGCTATTGTTATCATATCCTTTAATATATTTATGTCTAAAAAGATATTGTCACCATTAATTCTAACAATGTAATCCCAATTTTTATTCTTTCCTGCTTGAAAAAAACGCTCTGCGACATTATCTAAAGATCCCCGAAAACAATCTATTCCTATGTTTTGAGCAAATTGCTCGATTTTATCATCACTATTTTCTAAAGAAGTTGCTATAACTATTTTTTCTATATCAACAACTTGAGAAATTCTTTCAATAATATATTGAAGTATTGGTTTTCCACTTATCACCATCAAGGCTTTACCTGGTAAACGATTAGATGAAAATCTAGACAAAACTACAACACCAATCTTCATCTTTCACCAATTTTTTTTGCTGGAGAACCTCCCCAAATTTCATTTTCTGGAACATTACAATTAACTACAGAATTAGCCGCAATTACAGCACCATTAGAGATTGTAACCCCTTTTAAAATTGTAACATTACTGGCTATCCAAACATCATTACCAATTTTAATTTCATCTGTAATATTTGTTTGAGTATTGATATTGATACCTTTTTTAATTTGATGATTGCTATCAACAATATAAACAAAAGGGGCAATAAGACAATCATCACCAATCTCAATTTTTTTGGAAGCAAAAATAAAAGTATGATAACCTATAGTTGTTCTTTTTCCCACAACAACAGTAGCTTCCGCATTGCATGAACAAATTCGAGCTCCTTCTTTTATAATTACTTCATCATCAATGTAAATGTTCTTAGGGAATCTCATAAACTCTACATGTTTATCAATAAAAACCATTTTACCCAATTTCCCTAAAAAAAATCTATTTTTAATCATTCTAAAATAATTAAAAATACTAAAATGGAGGTGTTTGCGTAATTGTGATTTCATATTTAGATATCTTTTATTTTTTTTGATGTAGTATACAAAAATCTCCAATAATTGAAAAAATTAAACATCTCAGACATTAATGCCCCAAACGATACTGCATTTAACCAAGAATTAAATAACAAATAACCAATTCCAGAAAAAGCAAGAATAAATATGAACCTCATAGTAATTATAACTCGAAATACTTTAAAACTTTTTAAGCTATTTAAAGCACTATGCATCATGGTGTTTAAACAGAAGAAAACACCTGAAAAAACAGTTATTTGTACTGCTATTATTCCCATTGTATACTTTTCAAAATATTGTTCAACAATATATGGAATTGTTAGTGCAATTAGAGTAGCCATTATTGACATCAATATAAATAATTTCCAAATAGCTGACATTGTAAAATCATAAACTTTTGATTTATCGCCAGTTTTACCATAAATGTGTGACATTTGAGGAAATAGATACCGATTTATATAAAGTGGAAGCGCCAAAAAAGCATTATTAATACTTCCAGCAGGAGAATAAAGCCCAACCATTAATGGCCCACTAAAGGCAACCAAAATTAATCTAGGAATACTTCTACTCACAGATGCCAGATAATTCCAAATATACATAGGCATACCAATACCAACCATTTCTTTAAAATCTACTAATTTAAATTCATATTTAACTTTATAGGGCCTAAAAACATAATAACCTATATATAACATTAATGCAACAACTACTTGATAAATTATATAACCCCACAAATCATAATAATAAACCAAAGGTAATAATAGAAAATATAAAAAACTTGTGAAAAATTGAACCTTACCTAAATAAACAAATGCACTAGAAGATCTATATGTTGCCCCCAAAAAAGAAGTTTGAATCCCTAAAGAACTAGTTGAAAATGCTAACACAAACATTAAAGCATACTCAAAAGTAAAAACTTCAAAAAAAGCAAAAAAAATACCCATTAATAAAATTAAAACCATTAAACCCAAACTAAGAGCAGTTGTATAATATCCGACTGTTTTTAATTTTTTAAGAGCCTCCTCTCTCTTATCTTGACCTATCAAAAAGGCAATTTCACGATTTAAACCACTAGTAGTCCCTAAGGTGAAAATTTGTAAATAGCCAACAAAAACCAAAAAAGATTGCCATTGACCTAAATCAATGGGATCCAACCATCGTAAAATAATTATTCCAGAAATAGTTACTGAAAATGTTTTAAACAATCCTGAAGACACGTACAAAACTCCAGCGCTTTTGGATATTTTATTTAAGTATTTTTTCAAAATTTTTTTATCTAATGAGATTAACACCTATTATAATCTGCCATCTGAGCAATTATTTAAAATTCCTTTGACATCATAAATTATAGCATTATCTTTTTTCAAATTTTCAAAATTCATTTTTAAAAATTCATTATGAGCCACTCCTAAAACTATTGCTTCATATTTTTCACTTGTCAATTCTTTATCCATGTTTAAACCATATTCATGTTTTACTTCTTCAGGATTTGCCCATGGATCATAGATCGAAACAATTATGCCATATTCCTCTAATGCACGAATAACATCAACAATTTTTGTATTACGAACATCTGGACAATTTTCCTTAAATGTAATTCCTAACATCAAAAGTTGAGCCCCATTAACAGTTATTCCTTTCTTAATCATCAACTTTACAACTTGAGAAGCAACATATTCCCCCATACTATCATTTAGCCTTCTTCCTGCTAATATAATCTCCGGATGATACCCTACTTCCTGTGCTCTCTGTGCCAAATAATAAGGATCTACACCTATACAATGTCCACCAACTAATCCTGGCTTGAATGGTAAAAAGTTCCATTTGGTTCCTGCCGCCTCTAATACTGCATGGGTATCAATGTTTAATAAATTAAAAATTTTTGCCAATTCATTAACAAAGGCAATGTTGATATCTCTTTGAGAATTCTCTATTACTTTAGCTGCTTCAGCAACCTTAATAGTTGGAGCAAGATGTGTTCCTGCTGTAATTACAGACTTATATAATTCGTTTACTTTTTGACCAATTTCTGGGGTTGAACCAGCTGTTACTTTTAATATCTTTTCCACGGTATGCTCTTTATCACCTGGATTTATTCTTTCGGGCGAATAACCCGCAAAAAAATCAACATTAAATTTTAATCCAGAGACTTTTTCTAAAACAGGAACGCATTCTTCTTCAGTTACTCCTGGGTAAACTGTAGATTCATAAATTACAATATCTCCTTTTTTTAACACTTTACCCACTGTTTCACTAGCTCTGTAAAGAGGAGTTAAATCGGGACGATTATTTTTATCAACAGGTGTAGGAACTGTAATTATAAAATAATTTGCATCTTGAATATCAAGTATATCTCTTGAATTAAACAATCCTATGTGTTCATTATTTTGTTTTTTTAACACCGATTTTAGCAATTCTTCTGATACCTCTAAAGTGGAATCATTCCCGTTATTTAATTCTTCAATTCGACTGGAATTAATATCAAATCCAACTACTGGATATTTAGTTGCAAATAATCTAGCTAACGGAAGACCAACGTAGCCCAATCCTATAATGGCAATTTTGTTCATTTTTATTTTATATCTTTAAATAATTACACTTTTAATTGATTACTATATTCCTAAGTATCAAAGATATGCTAGAATATATTAAATAATTTGCTACCTCAATACTTTAAAATAAAGGTAGACTTTTATGCTATTCAATGTTATTGCTTTAATTAACTCATATTAACAAAAAATTAATAATTAGTTAGTGGATTTTATCTTTGTATTAAAACACAAAAAATATATTACTTTTACTTATTTTCAAAAATCAAAAGACCTTCACCTTTAAAATCTATTGTACTTTGAACAATAACTTCTTTTTTTATTTCCTTTTTAATTTTAGGAACTAATCGATCAATATAATCTTGATTAACCACCTCTCCTTCAATCACAACCTCAATAATACCAGAATCTATTCCTTTTGCATAATCACCAACAAGAAAGATTCTTGAAATCTCTCCCATTCTTTCTAGTATTTGTGTTGTTATATAATCAATACCAATATATTTTTGAATTAATTGTTGTAAAGTAGCAAATAATGGATGAGCAGTGTTAGCATAGTACATTACTTTATTATCTGTCTCTTCTCTCAAAATATAACCTGCCTCACTTAAATTATTTAGTTCTTTACGAATGGCATTGGTATTTTCATTCATTTCTTGCGCCAAACCTCTCAAATAACCTGTATTAGCAGCGTTTATAAAAAACTTAACTAACAACCGTAAACGCGTTTTTGATGTAATAATACTATCCAACATATTTATTTAATGAACAACAAAAGTACTCATTTGTTTTTAATGAGCAAATTTTTACGCTTCTTTTTACATCGTTTACTTCAACCAAAAAAGGAGACTGACAAACAACATGTTACCGTTCTCCTTTTTTAGTAAAATCATTTACCATTCTTTTATTTCAGGTTTTCCCAATACCAAGCCACAGCCTCTTTCAACCCTTGATCTATAGTATGTGTAGGCTTATAACCCAATAACGCTTTAGCTTTTTCTACTGATGCCAAAGAGTGTGGGATATCCCCTAAACGATTAGGTCCATGAACCACTTCAACTCCTGCAATCTCGGCATCGTATGCACTTAAATACTCTTTTAAATACTTAACTAAATCATTTAAAGTAGTTCGATCTCCAACAGCGGTATTGTAAACAGTATTAATAGCTGCTGGATTTGCGGTCAACATAGCTCTTTCATTCATTTGAACCACATTGTCAACATAAGTAAAATCTCTTGAATAATCACCCGTACCATTTATAACGGGAGACTCTTTTTTCATCAATTGCTTCACAAATAAAGGTATAACTGCCGCGTATGCTCCATTAGGGTCTTGTCTTCTTCCAAATACATTAAAATACCTTAGTCCTATAGTTTCCAACCCATAAGTTTTACTAAAAATTTCCGCATAAAGTTCATTTACATATTTAGTTATTGCATATGGAGAAAGTGGCTTACCAATTTTGTCTTCAACTTTAGGTAAACTTTCAGAATCGCCATAAGTAGAAGAACTTGCAGCGTAAATAAATCGTTTAACCCCTGCATCTCTTGATGCTACTAGCATATTTAAAAAACCAGAAACATTAACCTCATTAGACGTTATTGGGTCTTTAATGGAACGGGGTACAGAACCTAAGGCTGCTTGATGCAAAACATAATCAACTCCCTCTACTGCTTTCTGACAAACCTCTAAATCTCTTATGTCTCCTTCAATCAATTGAAAATCGGGATGGTCTAAAAAAGGGGCTATGTTATGTCTATGTCCAGTCGCAAAATTATCCAAACATAGTACTTGATGTTCTTTCTTTAAAAAATACTCACATAAATTGGAACCAATAAAACCTGCTCCACCTGTAATTAATATTTTACTCATTTTGTTTATATATATACTTTAGATTAATAACTAGTAAACACTTAACTCTAATATCCATATGAAAATTTACAAAAAAAATATAATTTATGCCATTGGTATATTTATATAAATCCAAAGTCAGTATTTTTTTTAGAAAAAAATATATCAAATATAGATATTTATGAAATTTTCTTTTTATTGTGCGATTAAAAAAAACTGAAACTTTTGTCATATTTTCATCAATATTTAATTTCAAGGAAATTTTATTTTAATCCAATTTTTTTTTAAGTTAAATTTTAGTATTAAGTTGTCGCAATATAATAAGAAATTAATGTATATTTACAAATTGTATTAAAAAAATTAAGCTATTTAAAAAAATCAATTCATTAAAATACATATATTTTTTAGGTATGATTTAAAAAATAAATTTTTATACAATAAAAATATTACAATTATTCCATTTGATTTTAACAACTATCTAATTATATTTGTAAATACCAAATTATAAATAATCGATGAAGAAAAAAATACTATTCTCTTTACATTTTTTTAAGTCTATCAATATTTTACCAGCATGGTTAATTTTACTTTTTGACTTCATTATCATTAGTATCATAGCAACTTTAAGTTATATCGTTTACAAAAATTTAGGTGTTAACTTGCAAACAGATATACCTCCATTTGAAAGGTATACTATTTTACTAGCTGTTTATCTTCTTTCTTTTATTATTTTTAAAACGTACAAAGGAATTTTGAGATACTCTTCTTTAAGAGATATTATTAAGATATTTAAAGCTGTATTTTTATCAACTTTAATTTTGGTTACTATAAATGAAATTAGCAGAAATTTTTATGAGAAAAATATTTTTATTTATTCCATTTTAATAAATGCAACTTTTTTTGGTTTTTTTGCATTAATCGGTTTCAGACTTATTGTGAAAACGTTTTTTTATTACATTCACAAAGACGAGTTCCCTGAATCTGAAAAAGAAAACATTGCAATTGTTGGGGTGAACAGTCAAAACATCGCTTTAATCGAACCATTAAATTCCATTTCGAGTAAATACAATTTGATTTGTTTTTTTGATCAAAACAACTCTTTACAAGGTAAAAAAGTTTCGGGAATACCCGTACAAGCAATATCACCTAATATTGTAACGCTTTTGAGGTACAAAAAAATTAAAAACCTTATATTACCAAAAGAGTACCTAGAGGAAAATGATGAAAAAAAACTACTAGAAGATTGCATTCAAAACAATATTAAAGTATACAAACCTGAGTTATTACAAAAAACCAATGCCTCACAAAAAACAAATCTCAAAGAATACAACTTGGAGGAATTGTTATTCAGAAAAAAAATAGATATTGACAATCCAAAAGTAATTGAACAATTCCAAAATAAAACGATTTTGGTAACTGGTGGAGCGGGTTCAATTGGATCTGAACTGGCTAAACAATTAGCCGCATTTCAACCCAAAAAAATAATAATTTTAGACCAAGGAGAAACACCGCTACACGATATACAATTACATTTTGACAAACATCTATCCAATTGTAATTCTTGCTTTGAATTGGTAGATGTGACCAATAAGAAGGAAATCGGACATGTATTTGAAACTTACAAACCTGATATTGTTTTCCATGCTGCCGCATACAAACACGTGCCTGTTCTTGAAAAAAACTACAAACAAGCCATCAAAGTTAACGTATATGGAACCCTAAACTGCTTAGAATTAGCCCTAACTCATGGTGCAAAAAAATTTATTTTCGTTTCGACTGATAAAGCAGTAAATCCAACTAATATTATGGGTTCAAGTAAACGTATTGCAGAAATGTTGGCTCAAAATTTATTTCTTACTCAAAATGAAAAAAAGATGGAAATAATGATTACACGTTTTGGAAATGTTTTAGGTTCAAATGGGTCTGTGGTACATCTGTTCAAAGAACAAATTGCAAAAGGTGGCCCAATTACAGTTACCCATCCTGAAGTAAATCGATTTTTTATGACAATTCCCGAAGCATGTAAATTAGTGATTGAAGCAGGAGCTATGGGTAGTGGTGGAAACATCTATGTGTTTGACATGGGAAAATCCATTAAAATTGTTGATTTAGCAGAAAAAATGATACGACTTGCAGGAAAAATTCCTGGAAAAGACATTGAAATAAAATTTACAGGTTTACGTCCAGGTGAAAAATTATATGAAGAAGTTCTTACAGAATGTTCGGAAACTCTTCCAACATATCATCCTAAAATCGTAATTGCAAAAGAAACAGAAGAGAGAAAGTTTTCAAATGATGACATTATAAATGCTCTTGAAGATTTTCAAAAAATAACAAGAAAAGAAACCATTACTATTATTAAAAATCTTGTCCCTGAATACCAACCTGAACATTCGATTGAATAGAAAAAATGTTTTAATTTAAATTAACTTTTCAACCTATAAAAAATAAGATGCAATTTTTAGTTACATTATTACTATAGTATAATTTATTTTAATTTATAAATATCTATTTTGAATGATTCATTAAATCTTACTATAATTCGTTGAATACTAAACTAGTAATTAATTTACTTTATTTATTATAAAACTAAATCTTTTTTATTTTTTAGATTTTTTTGACTAATTATTGAAAATTACTCTACGGTTACAGATTTTGCTAAATTCCTAGGCTGATCTACATTACAACCTCTTAAAACTGCAATATGATACGATAATAATTGTAACGGAATTGTAGTTAATAATGGTGTAAATGGTTCGTTAGTTTCTGGAATTTCAATAACATGATCTGCTAAAGCCTTAACTTGTGTATCTCCTTTAGTTACCACTGCAATAATTTTTCCACTTCTTGATTTAATTTCTTGAATGTTACTTACCACTTTATCATAATGACCTTTATTTGGTGCAATAACAATAACCGGCATGTGCTCATCAATCAAAGCAATAGGCCCGTGCTTCATTTCTGCCGCTGGATAACCTTCTGCGTGAATATAAGAAATCTCTTTTAATTTCAAAGCTCCTTCTAAAGCTACTGGGAAATTATATCCTCTACCTAAATATAAGCAATTCGATGCGTCTTTATAAATTTCGGCAATTTTTTTAGCAATATCATTTGTTAATAATGCTTCTTCAACTTTTTCAGGTATCAACTCTAATTCAAGCAAATAACGTTGGTAATCAGAATTACTTAAAGTACCTTTAGCTTTAGCCAAACGAAGTGCTAACAAAGTAAGAATTGTAATTTGCGTAGTAAATGCTTTTGTTGATGCCACTCCAATTTCTGGACCCGCGTGTGTATAAGCACCCGCATGCGTTTCACGAGAAATCGATGAACCTACTACATTACAAACTCCAAACACAAATGCTCCATTTTCTTTAGCCAACTTAATAGCGGCAAGAGTATCAGCAGTTTCACCAGATTGAGAAATTGCAATTACCACATCATCTTTATTAATAATAGGATTTCTGTAACGGAATTCAGATGCATATTCCACCTCAACAGGAATTCTTGAAAATTCTTCTATAATATATTCGGCAACTAAACCTGCATGCCATGAAGTTCCACAAGCTACTATTAGAATTCGTTTTGCACTTAAGAATTTTTCCAAATTATCTTCTACACCCGACATTTGTACAATACCTTTATTAGCCAAAAGTCTTCCTCTATAAGTATCTTTAATTACACTTGGTTGTTCATAGATTTCCTTCATCATAAAATGATCGTAACCTCCTTTTTCAATTTGCTCTAAATTTAATTGGAGCTCTTGAATATAAGGGTCAACCAAAGAATCGTCTTTAATTTTTCTAACTTTTAATGGTTTGTGTAAACGCACAATTGCCATTTCTTCGTCTTCTAAATAAATAGCATTTGACGTATACTCGATAAAAGGTGTTGCATCAGAAGCAATGAAAAATTCATCTTCGCCAATTCCAATTGCTAATGGACTTCCCAAACGAGCCACAATTATTTCATCTGGTTTTTCAACGTCGATTACTGCAATTGCATAAGCTCCAATAACTTGGTTTAATGCAATTTGAACCGCATGACCTAACTTACAATTTTCATTCTTCTTAACTTCCTCAATCAAATTAACCAATACTTCTGTATCTGTATCCGATTTAAAAGTATAGCCTCTTTTGATTAATTCTTGTTTTAAAGGTTCATAATTTTCAATAATTCCATTATGAATAATTACTAATTTTCCAGAGTTTGAAAAATGAGGATGCGAATTAACATCATTAGGCACACCATGAGTAGCCCAACGCGTATGCCCCATACCTATTTTACCAATTGTTGTATTTTCTTCTTGCGCTTTTGCTTCTAAATCAGATACCTTACCTTTAGTTTTAGATAATTTTAATTCGTTACCATCATATAAGACGATACCTGCACTATCATAACCTCTATACTCTAAACGGTGTAATCCTTTAATAATTACAGAATAAGCATCTCTTTTGCCTATATATCCTACAATTCCACACATAAATTAATAATATAATTTTATTTATTTTTTTAACTACCTATAATAAAACAAACTTACAACTTTTATAATAAAATTAACAAAAAAACCGCCTCAAATTGCTTTGAAACGGTTTTTCCTTAATCAACTATAAACTTTAATCTACTATGCTATTGTTTAATCATTTTAAACGTCTGTGTGTTAGCCCCTTGACGAACAATTACCAAATACATACCCACTGAATAGTTATCTCCTATCGTGTGTTGGGCGATTTCATTTGCTGCTATTGCGCTACTTTCAATCATTTTTCCGGTTACATCATACACTTGATAGAATAACGTTGCCGTTTCTCCTTCTATTGGTGTAATACTAAATGTGGTAGTAAATGGATTTGGATACGCCTTGAATTCCGATATAATACTTGTTTTTGTCACTCCATTATTTGATACAACTCGTGTTGGCTGTGTTGGCTTTTCTTTGATTAACGTTATTGTACATGGTGCTCCTTCTGCTCCATATTCAGTTCCTCTTATCACTTGTACTCTAACTTGATGAGTTGTATCATATATATATCCCGTCAATTGTGAAAAACTAAACGAATTCGTAGCACTCTCAATTGAAGCAACTAACGTTGTTCCTGTTACATCGTATACATTAAATTTATAACCCGTAGCATTCGTTACTGCAGTAGCATATATAGCATCAGTATATAAAATACTAGTTCCACATTGTGTGCTTTCGATTGCTGTTGTTGGTGGACCACTTAATGTAATGATACACAAAGCACCTTCTAATCCATAAGAACCTTCTCCTTGTTTCACCTTAACACCTACTTTATAACTAGTGCCTATTGTATAAGCAATATCCGTTATTCTAAAGAAACTAAACGGACGCTCTAACTCGGTAATAAAAGCACCATTTGCATCATAAATTCTAAATGCATACATCGTTGCATTAGCAACAGATCTCGCATAAATACGATCCGCAATGTTAATTGTTACTCCACACTGCGTTGCCACCAATGAAGTCGTTGGAATTGCAATAGTTACATTACATCTCGAACCTTGCTCTCCATAAGAACCATTACCGCGTTTTACTCGTACTCCTACTTGATACGTCATGCCATAAACTGATGCAAACTCTCGCATTCTAAAGAAGTTTGAAGTCTTCTCTAATGTCGTTATAAGGTTACCCTCACTATCGTAAATGTCAAATGCATACGTTACACCATTCCATACAGAAGTTGCAAAAACACGATCTTCTGTTGTAACCGTTTGATTACATTGTGAAGTTTGGATAGCTGTAACTGGAGTAGTCAATGTTATCGAACACGCTGAACCTGCAATACCATAAACTCCATTTTTCTTTATTCTAACTTTCACATTATAAGTAACTCCAAATTCAAAAGATGGCAATGCTTGAACAAATTGGAAAAAGTTTCCTCGTGTCTCATAAGTAGTTAATAAAGTACTACCGGTACTATCGTAAATATCAAATGCATACATGGTTGCGCCTGACACTGAACGGGTATAAACACGCTCATTAAACGCTACTGTACTTCCACAATTCGTCAAATTAGAATAATCTGGACAATCCACCGTTAAGCTAACTTCTTTTGAACCACCACATGGCGTTGTAAAAGATAAAGATACCGTATTGTTATTATTTGAAAAATTAATCGGATGATTTATAGAAACAGTAATACTATTTGTTCCTGCTCCACTCGATATGCTCATACCCTCAGGTAATGTCCAAACATAATTACTTCCAACTCCTGCCGATACACTATAAGTTGCTGTTGTTAAACCACAAATATTTGTTGGACCTCCTATAGATGCAATTGCCGAAGAAACAGCTACCGCTCTTGAAGGACTAGTACCACAACTTGCGGAATTAGCAACTACTGTAATACTACCTGATACAAAACCTGAAGCAAAAGATACTTGAATACTTCGAGTGCCTTGTCCTGATACTAAGGTTACTCCTGTTGGAAGCGACCAAGTATAACTGTCTGCTCCTGTTACAGGTAAAATATTATAAGTATAAATACCATTCTGTGGCGTTGTTGTTACATTACCATTTACATCAACTGAATTTGATGTAGCACCACAAATAATACGCTCTCCATAAATATATCCAGGGGTAGGAACTCCTGATATAGATAATGTTCTTGGTTGACTCGATCCACATGGTGAAAGAGCACGAACCGATAGTGTACCACTTACGCTGCTTGAAGCGGATACGGTAATACTGGTTCCTGTAGCAGCACCTTGTATGGTCATACCTGATGGTAAAATCCATTCATAACTTGTAGCACCATCAACAGCTGTAATACTATAATCAAAAGTTCCTCCAGAGCAAATTTGTGTTGTTCCAACAATTGCACCAGGCATAGCGATACCGCTAACTGTCAAACTACCTGATGATATAACACCATTAGCTCCTGTAGCAGATACACGAATAGTACCACGAGTAAATGATGAATTATAAGTAACAGATATAGTGTTAGTGTTGATACCAGATGAAATCGTTGAACCACTTGGAACAGTCCAAACATAGGAAGTAGCTCCTTCAACTGAAGGAACACTATACAATCCTGTTACAGAACCATTAGCTATACAAATAGTAGATGCTCCAGTTATACTTAATGGACTAGTTTGCCTTGTTACTGACAAACTTCTTACACTTGACTCTGAACATGAATTAATCGCTTTAACCGTGATATTACCCCTAGAAAACGTTGAACTAATACTCACCTGAACCGTATTACCTGTCGTTGCAGTAATTGTCATACCTGAAGGTAAATTCCAAACATAACTCGTAGCACCACTCACCGCTGGAATAGTATAAGTAGCTGTTGTAGCAGAGGAAGACAAAGATGATGATCCAGAAATAGCTCCAACAGTGTCTGATAATGGCGCAATAACTTGCGAAGATGTTCTCTGACTATCAAGTGAACAACCTGCACTATTAGTAATTCTTACAAAAAATTCTCTGTAACCTATACTATTTGTTGGAACTTCATAAGAACTACTGATGGCACCTGAAATAGGTACTGCTCCTGCATTTGAAAGTTCCCAACCCGTACCCGCACTACTATCAATTTTGTACCATTGATATGTTAAACCTGTACCAGATGCAACTACAGAAATTGTTTCTGGAGCACTACCCTTGCACACAGACCAGTTGATATTATTTGGTTGAGTAATGATACTATTGGATAAAATATTTCCAGAAAGTGAAATAGATCGTCCAAGAGCGTTTGTAGCACTCACCGTCAAAATACCGCTACTAGAAGAATTTGCGTTGTTGGTAAATTTAACATATATAGTAGTGGTATTTAATTGACCTGATATGGTATTAATAGTTAATGTAGAATAAAAATTTACATTATCTTGCGAATAAGAAAAGCCAGTTACTGAGCCTAAAGTAATGTTAGAACCAACATTTGACGCAGAAACGGTAAACGGTTTTATCAAGAATGCTCCCGTTGGACACAAATCAAACTGCAAATTTGAAATATTTGTAGTGATTTGACCTGCTTGAACAGGTACCACAACGGTACGCACAGTACCATAACTAACACCATTTGAGTTTATGGCATATGCTCTCAAATAATAGGTGCCAGGAGATAAATTATTTATAGTTCCATTAAATGAACCTTCTCCACTTCCATAAGACTTCTTATTATCATCTATTGTAGGCGTTCCTGAAGTATTCCAAACAAATCCTTTTTCAGAAACAGAAAAATCTCTATCATCAGTAACATTACCTTGAATATCAATTGAATTATTTAAAATCGGACTTAAAACAGCAGTACCATTAACTACGACAGGGGCTCCTTGATTAATTACTGTTGAACCCTGTAAATTCATAG
The DNA here is from genome assembly GCF_937967675.1 of uncultured Flavobacterium sp. Taxonomy (GTDB): domain Bacteria; phylum Bacteroidota; class Bacteroidia; order Flavobacteriales; family Flavobacteriaceae; genus Flavobacterium. The sequence goes on from NZ_CALBSN010000124.1 coordinate 36,944, forward strand.
CATAATTATCAAAATTTGATACCCTATATCCTCCAAAACCGAAATATGAGTAAAGAACTGTTGAATTACCAATATTATTATTCTGATAAACTCTTTCTTGAACGGCAGATGGTGAAGAATACAATAAAGTACCGTTTGAACTTGAGGGCCAAACTTCAAGTCTTAAATGATAATTATTATTAGCTTGAGCAGTAATCTTAAGTACAATTTTATACCACTTATCAGGGGAACCATTATTTAATAAATCAGATATCGAAGTATTGACAACTCCACCTGATTGCCAACTTCCAAAATTCTGAGAGGAATTATTGTAAAAGATAAAACCTCCTCCGTGAACTGAAACACCAAGACAAATAGCAGGATTACCACTATTACTATGAACCTGATTTGGCACAGAAGTAAAACCAATGGCACTATAACCAGAATTAAACTCACTCTTTACAAAACTACTAAATTCATATACAGAACCTACTCCACCATTGGAATACCCTTGTTTTGTTGTGTAAACTTCATTTGCTGAAGCATTCCCTATAAATACAGCGCCAGAACCTGAAATACCTGTATTTGTTGACTGGCTGACTTGTGTATTTCCCGTATTTCCTCTAGTAAAATAATTGGATAAATCTCCAGCCGTGTTAAAGTTGTAAAATGTAGATGTTTGAGATTGTGTTACAAGTGCAAACAATAACATGATTGATAAGTAAAAATATTTTTTCATAAAAGATATGTTTTTGCACAAATTTAGAATTAAAAAAACACATAAGCATATAGAAAAAATATAGATTTTAAATCCCCTCTAAATACACAACTAACTCATTATCAGTACACATGTTCATTTTCTTTCTCAATAAATATTTTTTACTCAATACACTCTCATAGGATATACTAATAAGACTTGCTATTTCTTTATTACTTAGATTAAGCTTAATTAAAATTAAAAAATCGATATCTTTCTTGGTCAAATTAGGATAATCTTGTTTAACAACTTTTATAAAATTAGGATGCATATTAGTAAACTTAATCTGGAATTCATTCCAATAATCTTCATTATCAAAATAGCTGTCAACATTTTTTATGATTTTGTCTATTAGTTTATTATCTTGAATTAATTGATTTGATTTAAAAAAATCGACTAATCGTGATTTAATTTGAAATTTTTTAAGCTGTAGCGCTGTCAACTCTCGCTCTTTCATTTCAACTAATTCTGATTCTATTTTCAATTTTTCTTCAAGAAGCTTCTTTGTATTTTGATGCCATTCTTTCTCCTGCTCCAGTTGAATTAATTTAAGCTGTTGAATTTTACTCTTCTTTTTATATTTATCAACAATGTAATACGACACGACAATTAAAAAAATAATGATTAAAACAGTCATCCATTTTTGAAGATTAGCATTGGTCAATTTCAGTTCTAAATTTTTATTTTTTTGAATCTCATTTTTTATATTATATTGATTAAGCTTTTTTTGTAGTTTTTCAAAAGTGTTTTGTCTTCTCTTTCATCATATAATTCCTCTAATTTTTTTAAAATTTTATATTCCTCAGCACTATTTCCTTGTTTATTTTTGACAATTGCTAACGTTTTATAATAAAATATTTTTTCTTGTAAATTTGCTCCCTCTATTATCCTTTCTTGATCTAATTCTAAAATTTTATCAATCTCATTATACATATTTAAATCAATCAAATTTTTCAAATAAAAAACAAAAATTTCTGTTGATAAATAAGGCATTTTATCATACATAAATTCAAAAGATTGCTTTAAAAAAGGTAAGGATTTGTTTAATTCATTTCTTTTGTAGTAAAATTTACCTATTCTACTCAAACATAAATTTTCGTTTCTCTTATCTGAAACTTTTTTAAAACCAGAAAGGGCTTCATTAAAATATCTTAATGCATTACTATTATTTAACTCACTATAACATTCTCCGATATTCATCAAAGCAACATACTTGTTTTGAATGTTATTTTCAATATCCTTACTAAAATAAGGCAAAGTCATCTTATAATACTTAATAGCATCATCAAAATCAGCTATATTGAATAATATATTTGCATGTCTAAGCTTCTGAATACTAATCAATTTTTCATCTTTAAATTTCTCTAATTTTTGAATCAAATCAGAAGAAATATCCAATGCCATACTATAATCTGACATACTATAATAAACAGAGCTGATTTCACTTTCTACTTTAAAAATGTTTTTTTTATCCTCCATTGACTCATAGATTTTTTTTGCCTTTGTATAATTGGTTATAGCATAATTGAAATCTCCAGCCATTTTTTGAGTATTCGCTATATTACTTAAAATATTAGCTCTAGTTCTCTTTGAAATTTTTTTATCGAATGTATAAGATTTATTAAAATACCAAATAGCCTTTCTATAATTACCAGTAACTGCATAATAAATACCATAATTATTATAAGCCTTTGAAACTAGACTATCAGGCATTTTAGATAATACTAAAATTGAATCCAAATATTGCCTAGACAATTCAGGCTGAGAAAATTGGACTTTTACAAACTCATCATAAAGTTTCTTATATCTCGAATTACTTTGTGCCAAAGAAATTGAAACAAAAAAGAAAGATACACAAATACTTAACCACTTATTATACATAGCAATAACTTTTGATTTAAAATCAAAGATATTAAAAAATGACCTCTTTTTTTAAATTACCCATAAATATCCAATTAAATTAATTAATGAATAAAAGACAATTAGAGTTGACTAACATAAACAAAAAAACACCCGCAAAACATTTTGCAGGTGTTTGATAATTAAAAGTTATTTTAATATAAATCTAAAAAGATTAATCTACTTTAAAGGCAACTCTTCTAACAAGCTGTCTCGCTAACTTAGAGTTCTTAGGCACTGAATTATCTTCGCCTTTAACCACTAATTTCAAACGATTAGGATCAATTCCAGAACGAACCAACATCTCCATAACACGCTGTGCTCTTTTTCTTGAAAGAGCTAAATTATAATTTGCATCCCCCATTTCATCTGCATATCCAATAACTTCAGCTTTAGCATCAGGATTAGCATTCAAATATTTAATTAAAAAATTAATAGCAGATATAGTTCCTGTAGTAATGGTAGTATCATCAAAATCAAAGAACACATTTACATACTGACCATTAATCATTTGTTTCATTTGAGCACTAGAATACTCTCCAGTTGCTAAGTTATTAATAGTAGTTTGTAAATCACCATATTTATTATTGATATAAGTCTCAAGTTCATCTGGAACACCATTATTATTGATATCTACAGCTCTACCTTTAGTATCTACAGCCACACCACCAATAGTATTATTTTCAACGTCTAAATAATCAGGAACTCCATCTTTATCCGTATCGTTCATCATAATTTCTAATTCTTCAACACGAGCCAATAAATCTTTATATTCGTCTTTCACATTTAAATTTTCCCAATACCAGTCTGCATGACGTTCTTTTTTCCCTAAATACAAAGTCAACCCTAAAGTTGTTGAATGTACCAAACCGGTTCTACTTAAACTTGGATCTACTTGCGACATACCATCTAAAGCCAAATGATGCGTATAATTAGTTGTCATCGTATAATCTAAATTAAAAGCTAAACGATCGGAAACTTTAATCAGTGCTGTAGCTCCCGCCAAAAAACTGAATATATTATCATAATTGTTAAAAGTAGAAGTACCTGGACCTTCTAAAAACGAAAAACCGGGACCTAAATGTATTTGCAAACCAAAAGTTTCCGTAAATTCTTCCCAATTAAAGGCACGATGAATATTCATCACCCCTTGAAAACTGGTACGATACATATTGTTACTAAAATCAGGACTACCCGAATCAGCAGTAAAATTATCATAACCAAAATCCCACATTACCCCAAACTTGGTATTGAACATTCTACGAACATTCAAATCAAAATGATTGAACTCCGGTTTGGTAAAATAATTAGGAGTAGTAGCGTAATAGCCATCCGTAAAAGGACGAATACCTATATTAGTACCCACATTCAAGTTGACTGACCAACGATTGTAGTTTTTTTCACGATCTTTAGGATGCACCGTATCAGAAACTGTCTTGTTAATTACCTTATTTGGAATGTAAACAGAATCTCTTTTTTCAGAATCAGTTGTTTCAACAGCTTCTTTTTTTTCAGGTCTAGTTTCTGAATCTTTTTGTTCCTGTGCTATACCAAGCGAAAATACAAGAAGAGATGAAAAAACAAAATACTTTTTTAATAAATTCATAAGAATGATATTATTTTTTTATAGTTAGCAAAATTAATATTTTTTTTTATATAGTTAACAACTTATATAAAATTAAACAAAAAAGAACTTTTTCTTAACCCATCACCCATCACCCATCACCTATCACCCATCACCCATCACCCATCACCAAAACCTCTCAAAAGAATCTCTCGTAATTTTCTTAGTTGAAAAAACATAGGATACTTTAAGACCAATAGCTGAATAAAAAGAAGCACCTTTCGTTGTAAAATCAGATGCATGCCCTAATCCTACATGAGCATTAAATAAAAAGTTGGGGTATAAATTACGTTGGATCCCCCAATGCACTTCATATAACATCATATTACTTAGAGGAGTTTTATGGTCAAACAAACGTTGTGTGAGAAATTTATTTTGAAGTGCAAAATAACTACCCTCTCCATTACGTGTGGGTAATTTTTTTGCCGCTCGAACATAGCGATTGTAATAATATTTCAACTCCGTTTTAAAATAAAAAGCCGGATTCAGAAAACTTTTTTTAAACTTCATTGTATTATTGATTACTTGCCCACCAGAAGAAAAGCCGAGCCCCGAATCCAAAGACAATACGTTAGAAACAGGAATTTCATAATTAGCCCCCAACCCTAATACAGAAAACTCGGCTTTTTGTAAAAAAGGCAATGCAGTAGTGTCAGCAACAAAATCTTGCGATTTAACTACATTGACACATAAAATAAAAATTACAAGTGTAAATTTAGTAAAATTCATATTTAATTAATGTGTTATTACAACAAAGTTAAACTAATTTTAATTACCAATTACATTAAACACAAAAATTTACAAGAAAAATATGTATAACCCGTTGGGTGTAATTATTTGAAGTGAAATAAATTGGATAAATTTTTTTTCAATATACTGATTTTCAGTATCTTGAAGTCAAAAAATAACCAACATTTATGACAAATATAGTTAAAATTATTTAAGAGTTTTAGAAGTTATAAGTTCTTTGAATTTTGAGTTAGATTTTAAATCAGGAATTGGCAGAAAGTAAAAAATGTCTGATTTAGAAGTAGTTGCCTTGAGTTTAACAGCAGAATTTATGCCAATTGATAGTGAAAATTCACTTTTCAAACAGCTACTTCCAGGTGAAATTCCTAATTTAATTGAGCGTAGTCAATTTAACAAAAGACGTAAAAAGATGTTTTTGTTTTCTGAAGAAGTTCGAACTAAACTAGCATGTAAATTTTTGGAATTTGAAGACTATTTTGTTGTGGACAGCATGCCTTTAGAGATTTGTAAATTTTCAAGACATAACAGGATAAAAATCTGTAAAGACGATTTTGAAACAGCACCTTCCAAAGGTTTTTGTACTTCTCAAAACAATTGGTTCTTCGGATATAAACTTCATGGTGTTTGTTATGTTTCTGGTGTTTTTCATTCGTTAGACATTACAAAAGCAGAAGTTCATGATGTTCATTTCTTGAAAAACATAAAGCAACAAATATCTGATTGTGTGCAGCTTGGAGACAGAGGTTATTTATCTGAAAGTATTCAGCTAGATTTATTTCAATCTGTAAATATTAAATTGGAAACACCAAAAAGAATGAATAAGGTGAATTATAAACCACAACCGTATGTTTTCAGAAAATCCAGAAAAAGAATAGAGACATTGTTCTCTCAATTATGTGACCAATTTTAATTAGAAGAAATTATGCTAAAACTTTTGAAGGTTTTAAAACTCGAATTCTAGCCAAAAAACAGCATTAACTCTAATTCAATATATCAATAAATTTATTTTTAATAGACCAATAAACAAAATAAAAAATCAATTAATTTAATTTCACCCAACGGGTTAATATTAAATCTTATTCAACAATATTTTTTAAAATAAATTTTTTTTTTTTAACTTTGCAAAGATATTTAATAATAAAAAACTTTATGAAGTTATTTTACAAAATTATGACAGCAGTAATACTGCTTAATAGCTATTCATTATTTTCACAAGCTGTGTTTACGAGTCAAGCCACTGGTCAATGGAATACAGCGAGCACATGGACATATACAGGGACAGATGCGGATGGTATTCCAGATGCAGATGATGATGTGATAATAAGAGCACACTCAATTACTGTTTCTGTAAATTCATTTTGTAATTCATTAAAATCCGAACCCTTAGCTAATAACACAGTTGGATTAACTTCCAATACATCTTCTTTAAATACTAATTCAGCTGTATTGACAATTAATAGTGGTAGAATTTTAACCATTACAAACGATTTTACTGTAGAACCGAATTCTTCTAATAGTCATACATCTGTTTTGAATGGCCCTGGTTCTATTCAAGTTGGATCCATTAATGTAGGAAATGATATGACACCTGTTGGTGTAAGTAGAACAACAACTTTAGCTTGCAGAACAAATTTAATTCTAGAAGTAAATGGAGATGTTAATTTATATTCAAATATCCAAGGAGGTCTAAATAATAGAGCCACTTTAAGGCATGACTCAGGAACAATAACAATTAATGGTCAACTAATTATGACCCAAGAAAGTAATGGAACCAGCACGCAATATACTAGTAACATTGCTACAAGAACAGGCACTCTAAAACTTACCAATTCAAATCCATTCATTTTTAATATGCTTGGCGGAACTCAATTAACACAACTTGTACCAGTTTTTACAGGATGTACCGTTGAATATAGTCCAAATGGAAATGGATTAGAAATTTACAATACAACCTATAGAGATTTAAAAATAAATTCAAACTATGATGTTATAAGCTCTGGTTTTAACATTAATACTAATGGAAATTTATTTTTGATAAAAGGAAACTTGCTAGGAGATTACACGTTAAGTACTGGATCTACAATCACAAGAAGTGGTGGAACAGTTAATAGTTCGCCATCAATTGTTGACGGAGCAACATATAATTTAGTCTATTCACAACATACTGCTCGAATAAATACAGGTTTAGAATTAATTGAAGATGTTTCAAAATTAGAAAAATTAACGTTGAGTTCTACAAATGGTGTAGAAATAAACAAAACAATTTACCCAAATCAATTAGTTGTAACTACAGCAGGTTCAATTACTGGCACAGGAGACGTAAGAGTTAAAACATTGTTTGATGTTACTGCAGCAGTTTCATTCAATACTGGAGGCATCATTACATTAGTTTCAAGTATTGCTAATACCGCAAGGGTTGCTCCATTAACGCTAAATCCAACTATAACTGGCAATGTAAATATTGAACGTTATTTACCAAATGCAGGTAGAAAATGGCGATTACTTACTGCTCCAGTTAAAGGAAGTAGTAATAATTCAGTTTATTTTAATTGGCAAAATAATGGAGTTTCAATAACAGGATATGGAACTGACATTTGGGGTCCTTCAGGAAACCTAGCTTCAAATGGCTTGCAATTAATAAATAATTCAAGCCATAGTTTAAGAAAATTTAATAACACTACTGGAACTTGGTCAAACGTTACAAATACATTTAATGAGCCTTTATTTGGTGGTTCTATTAACAATGGATTTCTGATTTTTGCTACCCATCCATTTGGCAATGCTACTGATGGCAATGGAAATGTAAACCCAATTAATCCACAAATTACAACAACCTTAAAAGCATCTGGCGCTCTAATTACAGGGAATGTTGTGTATTCGAATGTATCACCTAATACCTATTATTTAGTTGGAAACCCGTATGCAAGCCCGATAGATTTTGCATCAATATTAAACGATGCTTCAAATAGTGGTATTGGTAAAAAAATATGGTATATAGATCCTACTTTAGGTTCATATGGAGCTTATGTTACTTGGGATAGTGTAAATGGATATAGTGATACAGGCTCTACACGTTATCCTTCAACTATCTTACAATCAGGTGAAGCTTTTTTTATAAAAGCAGATACTTCAACTTCAACTTTGACAATAAAAGAAACTCATAAAACTACTATTAATACAAACAATGTTATCAATAGAGTAGCTTCTACAATTTCATCGGAACGTATAAGAATTTCGCTTCACAAAGAAGAAGATAATATTTGGAATAAAAAAGATGCTGTTGTCGCTGGTTTTTATCAAGGTGGCAATAATATATACGACATTGATGATGTAACAAAATTATCTAATCCATCAGAGACTATTGCATTTTACACGGATTTAAAATCATTATCATCAGAACATAGGGCTCCTATTCAAAATAATGACTTTTTAACTATTAGAATAACAAATACAACCGTTAATTCAAATTATAAATTAAAACTTTATACTGAAAATTTTACATTTTCTGGACAAGCTTTTTTACAAGACCTATATTTAGGAACCTTATCAGAAATTAATTTAGATGGTACTATCTATGAATATCCTTTTCAGGTTACAAGTGAAGCTCTAAGTACAGGTAATCGTTTTAAAATTGTTTTTCAAGCATCTGCTCTAAGTAACGAAGATTTTAATGTATCAGGAGTTAAAATGTATCCAAATCCTACAACTTCAGAAAATGGTATTTTTGTATCTTTTCAAAATGATAATAATGAGCAATTTGAATACAAAATATTTAATTGCTTAGGGCAATTAATCCAAAATAATTCATTAATTATGAACGATAATACTGGTAAAATTAAATTCGAAAACAAATTAAATCAAGGAGTTTACTACATTAACATATATGATGTTAACCAAAATTTAAAATTTTCAAAATCAATATTAATAAACTAATTAAACATATATGCTGAAGAATATTTTTTTTACGATATTATTTTTATTTTCTGTATCGTCTTTTGCACAAGATGAATTTGATCCTGGTTTTGGTGATGAAGGTGGTGGTGATGCAGCAGATGCACCTGGTGCGCCTATTGATGATTTGATTATTCCTTTGTTATTTACTGGAATATTGACAACAATTTATTTTGTTAATAAAAAAGAAAGACAACTAAAACAAAATTAAATTCAACTTAAAAAAAACGCTGTAATTTGCATTACAGCGTTTTTTTTTTTTATTTTTATAGAGCAATTTATTGTTGTGCCTAATTTTATAGGTATGCCTTGCAAACACCCCAAATGTTTACTTAAAACAAACTGCTATGATAAAAGCTACTAAAACACTTCAAAGTACATTGATTATTTTTCTTTTCATTGTATTCTATTCCGAAGTAACTTTCGGAAATATCTTAAACGCACAGTTTACCACCAATCCTGCAACTGTAAGTGGTACCGTAACTATATGTAAAACTCAAGCAGTAGTATTTACAGATAGCTCAATAGGAACACTATCCAGCACAAGCTATAACTGGCAGTTTACCGGAGGTTCAACAACCATAGCAACCACAGCAGGTCCTCATGCGGTAACCTACAACACACCTGGAACCTACACCGCCTCTTTAACGCTAGATAATACATATAGCTACAGTATTACGGTAGTAGTTACTAATAACCAACCCAGTGCTCCCTCCATTGCCTTAGTAGATGGAAATTTTTGGGCGGCAGCCGTATATAATAGTCAAAATTATTTTACCTATTGCAGCAATGATGCTACCATTGCAGGTGGTTTGTTTTCATTTACCAGCCAATCGACACAAACCAATTCCAGTACTCAACATATTTTTGACTGGGGAGATGGAACCACAGATACTTACACAGGAACAAATCTTGGGGAAACGTTTCATTTTTACGCGTCAGCAGGTTACTATACATTAACGTATACCGTTGTACTATCAAATGCTTGTAGTAGTACACGAATTTATAATTTATATATTGGCGCTATACCAACCGCAACCATAAGTGCTGTGGGAATTCCAACGCTATGCAACCCCGGAAGTGTTACCTATGACCTGTTAATTGGAGCACAAAATACTCCCGGTACTACTTATACATTTCAAGTAAATGACGGAACACCACCTGTAATTTTTAATCACCCACCACCAGCAACAATTACACATCAATTTTTAGATAGTTCATGCGGAACTACTTCAAACATCAATAGTACAGTGTACCCAAATTCCTACCAAGCTTCTATAACAGTAAACAATCCATGTGGTAATAGTACTAATGCTGTAGGTCCAATAAACATCCAATCAGCACCAGTAGCAAATTTTACAAGAACTCCAAGTGAAAACATTGTTTGTGAAGGAACAACGGTAGCAATACGTGATACAACAGAAGGAGGATACAATATTGGAGGTCCTCCAACATATACATGTACACAAACCTATAGGAAATATTGGACAATTTCAGGTCCAGCAGGAATAATCGCTACGAGTACCGGAGGGATTTTAATTGCAAATCCCTATATTAGTTGTTCGAATAATTTTGGTTATAACAACAACCAACCCAATAATCCTGGTGCTTGGTTACCAACAGCCTCTAATGTATTAAACGTAACATTTTTATTACCAGGCAATTACACTATTAATTTTTATACAGGTTCAAATTCTTGTGGAATTAGCACAACAACACAAACCATATGTGTTACACCAAGAGTTATTTCAGATTTTAGCTTTTCTAACAACGTAAATTGCGCTCCTGCAACCCTAACGGCGATAAATACTTCAAGTACACCAGGATGTGGTAACTCAATTAATTATAATTGGACTATCACACCAAGCAATCCAGATAATTGCCCAAATTATAATGCAAGTGGCTGGTCATTTACAAGCGGAAATGCTACATCAGCCACACCTGAAATAATGATAAATACACCCGGAATTTATGAAATAGCTTTAACATCTTCTTTAGCCATTCCAACGGCTGGAGCATTGTGTGCCCAAAATACAAAAACCGAAATAATTACAATAGCTGGCAAACCAATAACATCTCTTACGCCTGAAACAATATGTCAGGGTGAAACTATCACATTAAATCCAACAGTATTTAATTGTTATGCAACAAATCCTGTAAGTTATACATGGGACTTTGGGTTAAACACACCAACTACAATTTCAAGTAATAACGCTGCTGCACCTGTAATGACTTTTAACACTCCTGGAGTATACAATTATACTTTAACCATATCAAATGAGTGTGGCAGCAATAGTTATAATAGTAGTATTACAGTGGTTCCAAAAGTAACAGTTGTAGCAAATGGTGTATCTGCAACTTGTGTAAATACAAGTATTCAATTGAACGGAACTATATCGGGTGGAAGCACAACAGGTACATGGACATCTTCTATAATGGGGGGTACATTTGTACCAAATGCAAATGAATTAAATCCAACTTATGTACCACCTTTAGACTTTATCGGAACCATTACATTTACCCTTACATCAGATGCTCCAACAGCACCATGTACAATAGTTTCAGAAACATTTAGTACTACATTCAATTCTGACGCAACAGTTAACACTGGAAATTACGATCCGATATGTGAAAACTCCAGCATCCAACTAAACGGAAATTTTGGAGGAGCTGCAACTTCAATAACATGGAATGATTCGGTTGGAGGAGTTTTTTCTAACAGTAATAGTATCAATAGCACATACACACCACCGCCAGGATACTTAGGAAACATAGTATTAACACTAACGACTAATGACCCACTAGGCCCTTGTGATGCTGTATCTGAGAGCACAACTATCGAAGTTATTCCAATACCATCTGTTAATAATGTAGCGGATATTTTTAGTTGTGACAACACTGCAATAATGCCTATTAACTTTACAGGAAATAATGCCAATGTTTTCACATGGACAAACTCTAATACTAATATTGGCTTACCTACTAATGGAACTGGAGATATTAGCTTTGTAGCTTCAAATACAACAAATAGTACTATTTCAAGCACCATTACAGTTACTCCCTTTAACAATGTTAGAACTTCTTTTTGTAATGGAAACCCAATAACATTTAGCATTTCAGTAAATCCAAGACCACAAGTAAACTTAGTAAGCAATAAAACGTATTGCAATGGAGACATCACTACACTCATTGAATTTACAACATCTAATTTAGATGGCAACACAACTTATGAGTGGACAAATGATAATACAGCTATAGGGTTACCTTCAAATGGAACAGGTAATATTACTTCATTTAATGCAACTAATACATCAAACAGTCCAATAGTTAGCATAATTAGTGTAACACCAACTTACACAAATAACGGCATAAGTTGTAGAGGGAATACAATGGAATTCACAATTACTGTAAACCCAACGGCACAAGTAAATCCAACACAAAATAAAACCTACTGTAATAACGAAGTAATTAATACGATCACATTTGCTTCATCTAATATAGGTGGAACAAATAGTTATGAATGGACAAATGATAACCCAACTATAGGACTTGCCACATCTGGAACTGGAGACATCAATTTTACTACTTCAAACAATACAATTGGCCCACTTATAGCGAATATTACTGTTACGCCAATATTTACAAACAATGGAATTTCATGTAATGGCAGTAGTGAAACATTTACGATTACAGTTAACCCAACCATTCAAATTAATCCTATTAGCGATCAAACACTTTGTAATGGTGATAATACAAGTACAATTCAATTTTCAACAAATACAAGTATTGGAAATACAATATTTAACTGGACAAATGACAATCCAAACATTGGTTTAAGTGCGAATGGAATTGGAAATATTGATAGTTTTGTCGCAATTAATAACACGAATAGTCCCATAACTGCAACTATTAGCGTAACACCAACCTTTACCTATAACGGAATAAATTGTAATGGAATCACTGAAGAAATTAGAATCACAATAAATCCTACTGCTCAAGTAAACCCAATTACAAATAATATAGTTTGCCAAAATTCGTCAACTACTCCAATTCAATTTACAACAAATAATTTGATGGGGATTACAACTTATCAATGGACAAATAACAATTCAAATATTGGTTTACCATCAAGTGGAAATGGTAACATACCAAGTTTTATAGCCATTAATACCACAACAGCGCCTATTACAGCAACAATTACTGTAACTCCATATTTCACTAATAACGGTATCACTTGCAGTGGAAATAGTGAAACTTTTACTATTACTGTTAATCCATTAGCACAAGTAAATCAACCAATAGACCAAGTAGTGTGCAATGGTACCAACACCAATGCCATTATTTTTTCAACATTAATTACACAAGGAATTACTACATATGAATGGACAAACAATACACCATCTATTGGCCTAGCTACAAGTGGAACTGGAGATATAAATGCTTTTACAGCCTTAAATCCAACTCAAAACCCAATTACAGCAACAATAACAGTCACACCAACTTTCACTTATAACGGCATAAGTTGCATAGGAAACAACATTCAATTTACTATTACTGTTAACCCAAGTCCTGAAATCTTATTTTCCCTACCTAATCAAACCATTTGCTCACAAGAAAACACAGCTGAAGTAATTTTATCAAGCTCTGCAGCAAATATAAATTTTTCTTGGACTACAACACAACCTGCAGGTATTGAAGGGGTAATAACATCAGGTACAGATAGTATCCCAATACAGAATTTAATAAATTTAACAAACGTTCCTATTACTGTTACTTATGAAGCTTATGCAAGCACTAATGATTTAAATGCGTGTCAAGGATTAGCTTATTTCTACTCTGTAACAGTTAATCCAAAACCAAATTTAATCAACGAAGATATTTTACTATGTAGTGAACAAACATATATTTTTTCACCCACTAATGGTGTTCCTAATGCTACTATTATTGTACCATCCAATACAAATTATAACTGGATAATTACACCAAATTCAAATATTTTAGGCGCAAGTAATGGTTCGGGTAGTGAAATAAATCAAACATTGACAAACACAACAGCAACACCTCAAACCATAACGTATATAGTAACACCAGAGACTAATGGCTGTATAGGAAATGATTTCACACTTAATTTCTTGGTATTACCAAAACCAGATGTATTATTTAACATCCCTAATCAAACGTTATGTAATGGCAGTACTTCATCGCCTATAGAATTGTATTCAACAATTCCAGGTAATTATACTTATATTTGGAATACAACAATTCCAGCTGGCATTTCAGGGGCAATAAGTAATGGTACTGGAAATATCCCAAGTCAAACTTTACAAAATAATACAAATTTACCATTAACCATAACGTATGAATCATATGCTATATTTGATAATTTAGGATCTTCTTGTACAGGTCCTATAAGTACTTATGAGATAACAGTAAATCCATCGTTCTCGGCTTCTAGTACTATTTCAAATTATAATGGATATAATATTAGTGGATTTGGTGGCAACAATGGATTTATTGAATTAGAGATATTTGGAGGTTCCGGTAGTTATAATTACAATTGGACGGGACCTAATGGCTATGTAGCTGTTACTGAAGATGCATATAATTTAATTGCAGGAGACTATATGGTTACAATTAATGATGGCATATGTCCACCCATAATTTTAAACTTTAGTTTAAACCAACCAGATGAATTACTGGCAATTAATAACAATAGTGCACTAACAAATGTAGATTGCTTTGGAACTGCAACAGGCACTTTAGGAATTTCAATTACACAAGAATCTGTACCTCCTTATACATTTATAGTCAATAACAATGGAAACGTAATTCAAACCATTACAAATTCGTACAGTTCAACTCCTACTTTTAATGGGTTAAGTGCAGGAATTTATGATATTCAAATCATTGATGCTAATGGAAATACTAAAACCATTTCTAATTTAGTCATTTCTGAACCTACTGAATTAATAGCAACTACAACTGCTACTCAGATAAGTTGTTTTGGTTCAAATGATGCCAGTATAACACTATCAATTATCGGGGGAACACCTCCTTATAATATCAATTGGAGTAACTTTGCAACAGGTACTCAATTAAATAACTTAGGAGCAGGAACTTATACAGCAATAGTTACAGATGCTAAAGGGTGTGTTAAAATTGTACAAACAATTATCAACGACCTCCCTGTGTTTATGTTACAACCTGTTGTGAATCAAATTAGTTGTTTTGGACAAACCAATGGAAGTATAGATTTAGGATTAATTGGGGGTCAAGCACCTATTACAGTAACTTGGAATGATGGAAGCACCGCAGGATTAGTTAGAAATAATTTATCTGAAGGTATTTATACCGCTATTATAACAGATGGAATGGGATGTACAATACAAAGAACATTTGCAATTACCGCACCACAAATCCTAATAATAGATGGCATAGTTCAAAATGATTTAAATTGCTCATCAAGCAACTCCGGAAGTATTAATTTAATACCTTCAGGTGGAACACCTCCTTATCGCTTTAATTGGTCTAACGGAGCAACAACAGAAGATCTTATTAACATAACTAGTGGAAATTATTCTGTCATAGTAACAGACTCACGAGGCTGTAGTGTTGTAGGACAATACAATGTATTTAGACCGCAACCACTTTTAGTAAATTTAACACGAGTACAAAGAGTAAATTGTGATAATGGAGAAGTCTACAATGATTTTGAAGCAATTGTAAGTGGAGGTGTACCTCCATATCAAATAAATTGGAGCAACGGAACTCCATCTGGACAGTTTAACCAATTCATGACAACAACTCAGAATGGATTAATTTCGGTAACTGTGATTGATGGATATTCGTGTTCAAACTCGGCAAGCTATACCATTTCAAATCCTGAAATAGGAACTTCATTATTCACACAAAATGCTTTTGGATATACAGCTCTAGGTTATTATGCTATCGAAGACCCTATACAATTTACAAATTTATCCACTGGAACTCCTATAAGTTACATTTGGAATTTTGGTGATGGTACTTTTTCAAATGAAGAAAACCCAACACATATTTATATGACAGAGGGAAATTATGATGTAACTCTTACAGTAACCTACGAATTGGGTTGCGTTAGTACGTTTACATTAAATTTAAACATAACAAAAGGATATAAATTGATTGTACCCAATGGATTTACAGCTAACAACGACACTATTAATGATAATTTTGCACCAGCATTCGAAGGTTTGAAATCGTTACAATTAAGTATTTATGACAGTTGGGGAAATTTGATTTTCTTTGAAGAAGGTGACAATTTAGCGGGATGGAACGGAACCATAAACAATATCCCTGCAGAAAACGGAAATTATTATTACAAATTAAGCGCAAGTACGTTTTTTGGTAAAAAAATCGAACAAAATGGAGCTTTTGTCTTACTTAAATAATCAAAACTATGAAATTAAAAGCAGTAATATACAGTATATTCATAGGATTATTAAGTACATCTATAAAAGCTCAAGATCCTATTTTCACCCAATATTTTTTAGTACCAGAATCTATCAATCCCGGTTTTACAGGATTTTTAGAAACAACGAGTGCTGGTGTTATGCACCGCACACAATGGACCAGCTTACAATATAAAATGGATACTAACTACGCTTATGCAAGCACATGGTTAGAAAACAGCAATAGTGGCATTGGTGTAACTTTTCTTAATCACCGTGAAAACTTCACAGGGTATAATTTTTTACAAGCAAATATTAATTATGCTTATCGAATAGATTTAAATTACGAATGGTATTTTAGACCCGGAATTGAAGTTGGCTATGGAAGCAAAAGCTTTGGCTTTCAAAATTTATTATTAAGAGACCAAATTAACATCAGTTCAGAAACCATAAATCCAATAAGTATTGATCCATTACAACTAAACAATAGAATTCATTTTATTGATATTTCAACAGGTTTATTATTCTATAAAGACAATATGTGGATTGGGACAGCTGTAAAACACCTCAACAAACCTAATATTGCTATGGCAGAAGAGGGAAATATTCCTTTAGAAATGTTTTACAATATTTCGGGTGGATATGAATTTGATTTTGGCCAAGTAATAACTACTTTTTTACCATTAGAAACTAGAATGATGGTTACCGCCAACTTCATGAAACAAGGACAATACAATCGATTAGATGTAGGAGGCTCCTTCATCTTTAATCATTTTACCATAGGAGTTACAACGGCATTAAATCCAATGAAAAAAGCAGACAATAGTCACACCTTAACTTCGGTAAACTTGTTTAGTGGATTAAAATATGAGAATTTTAAATTCGGATTTTCCTATGACGCAAACACCTCCAAGATAGGTAATACTGGAGGTGTTTTCGAACTAGGATTAGTATATCAATTTGATGTTGATGCTAGAAATTGTTTTGGCTGTCCTGGATACTAAAGTATTAACCAATTTTATTATAATGAAAACCTATTGCATTCATTTTTTTTGCATCTAAGATGTTTCTTCCATCAAAAACAAAGGCAGGTTTTAACATGGCATCATAAATTTTTTGCCAATCATATTCTTTAAACTCATCCCATTCTGTTAACACAGCAATTGCGTGAGCATCTTTACAAGCATCATAAGGATTATCATACACATGAACACCCTGTAAATTGGCAGCTTCAGAACGAGTCTCCAAATAATTCAAATCAGATTGAATTTGAACTGCATCTACTTTTGGATCATAAACATGAATAGAGGCTTGCTCATTTAACAAATCATCAGCAACATAGATTGCTGCAGATTCACGGGTATCGTTTGTATCTTTCTTAAAAGCCCATCCTAAAAACGCTATCTTTTTCCCTGAAACAGTGTTATACAACGTTTTAACGATATTTTTAGCAAAACGTCTTTTTTGATGATCATTCATAATAATGACCTGTTCCCAATAATCCGCTACTTCATTTAATCCATAAGACTTAGCAATATAAACTAAATTTAAAATATCTTTTTGAAAACAAGACCCTCCAAAACCTACTGATGATTTTAGAAATTTAGGCCCAATTCTACTATCCATACCGATAGCTCTTGCCACTTCATTTACATCAGCACCCGTTTTTTCACATAATTCACTTAATGCATTTATAGAAGAAACACGTTGCGCTAAAAAAGCATTAGCCGTTAATTTTGACAATTCAGAAGACCAAACATTTGTAGTTAATATATTCTCTTTTGGAACCCAATTTGCATAAACTTCTACCAAAAGATCTATAGCTTTTTGTCCTTCAGGAGTAGTGTCTCCACCAATTAAAACGCGATCAGGAGCTAATAAATCTTCTACAGCTGTTCCCTCTGCCAAAAACTCTGGATTTGACAAAATTTGGAAATTAACTCCGTTACCCGTATGATCTAATATGTTTTTTATGGCACTAGCTGTACGAACTGGCAAGGTAGATTTTTCTACCACAATTTTATCATTTTTAGCTACACGAGCAATTTGACGAGCACATAATTCAATATATTTTAAATCGGCTGCCATACCCTTTCCTACTCCATATGTTTTTGTAGGCGTATTAACAGATATAAATATCATATCAGCAGCATCAATTGCAGCATCAACATCGGTAGAAAAAAATAAGTTTCTTCCTCTCGCCTCTGCTACAACATCACTAAGTCCAGGCTCATAAATGGGTATTTTGTTTACATCTGGATCATTCCAAGCCGCAATTCTTTTTTCGTTCAAATCCACAACTGTCACTTTAATATGTGGACATCTTTGAGCTATTATTGCCATTGTAGGTCCACCCACATAACCCGCTCCAATACAACAAATATTTTTAACCATCTCTTTAGTTTGATTTTTTAATGTTATTAGCTTATATTTTCAAAAGTAAAATTACTACTTTTTTTATTTTAATTTTGTTTAAAGTTGTTTAATAGCTTTTTCAAAAGGTATTCTATGTAATAAACTTCTACCAAGTGTTACTTCATCAGCATATTCTAATTCATCTCCCACAGCAATTCCCCTAGCAATAGTTGAAATTTTAATATCCAAATCCTTAATTTGTTTGTAAATATAAAAATTAGTCGTATCCCCTTCCATTGTTGAACTTAATGCAAAAATAATTTCAGCAACATTTCCTTGTTTTACTTTATCAACTAACGAAGAAATCTTTAATTGACTTGGCCCAACACCTTCAATTGGAGAAATTTTCCCGCCTAAAACATGATAAACTCCTTTAAACATTCCTGTATTTTCCAATGCCATCACATCTCGAACATCTTCCACCACACAAATTATCGATTTATCACGAGAAGGATTAGAGCAAATCCCACAAATATCAGCATCCGAAATGGTATGACATTCTTTGCAGTATTGAATATCATTTCGCATGACAGTTAAAGCTGAAGATAAAACTTCAGTTTGCTCAGAAGGTTGTTTTAATAAATGTAAAACCAAACGCAATGCCGTTCTTTTACCAATTCCTGGTAATTGAGCCATTTCATTAACCGCGTTTTCCAATAATTTTGATGGTAATTCCATTTAGCAAAAGTAAAAAAAAGTTGGGAGATGTAAGTTGGAAGTTGGGAGTTTTCCGAAAATAATTACAAATGAATTTTCTTTAAGCTTATTTCAACAAACTTCTATCTTTTTGCTATTTTAGCACATTCAAAAACCAATATATGACTTCAGGAACTATTTTAACCATTATCATTATCTACTTCGGAATTCTGATTTTAATTTCAAATTTTGTTAGTAAAAAAGATAGTAGTAACGATGCTTTTTTTAAGGCGAATAAAAATGCAAAATGGTATTTGGTTGCTTTCGGGATGATTGGCACTGCGCTTTCTGGCGTGACTTTTATTTCTGTTCCTGGTGAAGTTGGGAATCCTGATTTGCAATTTAAATATTTTCAGTTTGTATTAGGAAATGCTATAGGTTTTCTCATCATTGCCACCGTTTTACTTCCACTTTATTATCGAATGAACTTGACTTCGATTTATAGTTATATCGAACAGCGATTAGGTGTAGTAAGTTACAAAACTGCCGCGACTATTTTCTTGATTAGTAGAACTATTGGTTCGGCATTTCGCTTGTATTTAGTGGTGATTGTTTTACAACGTTTTGTTTTTGATGATTTTGGAGTTCCGTTTGCGGTTACGGTTTTAATTTCATTAGCGTTGATTTTTGCCTACACCTATCGTGGCGGCTTGAAAACCATCATTATTACCGATACTTTACAAACGTTTTTCTTAGTTTCATCCGTATTTTTGACGATTATTTTTATTTGTAATAGTTTAGATTTAGGATTTGTTGATGCTTTTGAAACCGTTAAAAACAGTAATTATTCTAAAGTCTTTTTCTATGAAGATTATTTAAAGGGTAATTATGTTTGGAAACAAATTTTAGGCGGTATCTTCGTAACCATCGCTATGGTTGGATTAGACCAAGATTTGATGCAAAAGAACTTAAGTTGTGCTAACATTGGTGAAGCCCAAAAAAACATGTTCACTTTCACTGGAATTTTTGTAATTATCAATATTTTCTTCTTGAGCGTTGGCGCTTTACTTTATTTATATGCAGAGAAAAATGGCATTTCAGTTCCTATGGTTGATGGTGTAAAACGAACCGATTTATTGTTCCCAGAAATTGCTTTTAATCATTTGAATATTATTCCGGCAGTTGTTTTCTTACTAGGATTAACAGCCGCAACTTTTGCTACAACGGATTCTGCTTTGACTGCTTTAACCACTTCTTTTTGTGTAGATTTTTTAGGAATGGATAAAGCAGAAAATCAAAATAAGTCCAATGCTGTTAGAACGCGTCATTTTGTGCATGTTGGATTTTCTATATTGATGTTTTTTGTAATTATCATCTTCAATTCATTGAATGACAAATCAGTAGTAACCATGATTTTCAAAGTCGCAAGTTATACTTATGGACCGCTTTTAGGATTGTATTCGTTTGGATTGTTTATGAAATCAAAAACCGTTCACGATAAATTAGTCCCAATTATTTGTGTTATTTCTCCATTGATTTGCTTTTTGTTAGCCAAAAATTCGGCAGCACTTTTCGGAGATTACGTAATTGACAACGAATTAATTATCGTAAACGGCATTATTACTTTTGTTGGCTTGTTGTTAATCAGTAAACCTGCTACAAGTCAAACTAAGTTTTAATATTGATTAGTTGTCAATAAAACTAAGGTACAAGCTACTTCATATTTGATATTATTAGCTTCTAATACTTTATAAAATTCAGGATTTTCAGTTCCCGGATTAAAAATAACGCGTCTTGGTTTTAACGAAAGAATGTAATCATAATATTCCACTTGAGCTTTTGGGTTAAGATATAAAGTCACTGTATCCACAGCATGAAAATCTAATTTTTCTGTTTCGATTGGAATATCAAACGCCATTCCTTTTTTAGCTCCAATGGCTACTACTTGATGACTTTTATCTACTAAACTGTGAATGGCTTTATACGAATAACGCTCTTTATTTGTGGAAGCTCCTATAACTAATGTTTTCATTTTATTTTTTATTTAGAAATCTAAAGTTACGATAAATAAACAAATAATAAAAATTTGCTAAAGTCTGATTTCGAAACCTTTTTTGAAGTAATTTTAAACAAAAATGCTTTACAATATTTCATACAAAGAGTTAAAAATTGAAAGAGAAATCAACGAATTAGTTGGAAAACCTTTCACTATTTTAGAAAGCATAAAAAAAGGAGGCATTGGTTCTCCAAAATTATTTATCACCCGTTGCAGTTCGACTATTTACGATTTATTACACGTTAATAACTCGGCTAAATTCTGCAATATTGAATTACGTCCAAAAGGCATTTTAATTGGATTTCAATCCCGATTAGATATTTATGTCTTGGCGATTCCTTTTTACAAATTAGTTATTTTCAAACCGGGCGATTCTATTACTTTTCATGTTGATCATCATTACATTTCGGTTGATTATTCTAAAAACACAAAAAATATTGAGAGTTTCATCAAAAAAATGGAAGTTGAAAAACTAAAAGCAACTCCTTATTCCCCTTTGGATGCCTATTAAAAAACTCCTTACTTTGAGTAAACCTAAAAGTAAAGAAGATTTATTTTTGATTCGTAAATAAAATAATTACCTTGTATTAAATTTGCAAAAAAAACAATGGAATTATTTATTTATTTATTCGCTGCCCTGTTTTCGGTATTAAACCCAATTGGAACCGTTCCTATTTTCGTAGCTTTAACCGAAGGTTATACGAGTGCTGAACGAGCAAAAGTTTCTTTAATTACCAGTATTAACGTTTTAATCATCTTGTTGATTTCGTTTTTTATTGGGCAATACGTATTGAGTTTCTTCGGCATCACAATTACAGCTTTACGAATTGCAGGTGGAATCATTATTACCAGCTCAGGTTTCGGATTATTGAATGGAAATTTCAGCAAAAGCAAAGGAATCAATAAAAAAGTGCAAAAAGAAGTTCAAAACAGAACGCACATTGCCCTTACTCCTTTAGCTATGCCAATGTTGGCCGGACCTGGTTCGATTTCATTACTTATTGCTTATTATCAAGAACACAATACAACTACTGAAATCATAATTTCAACAATTTCAATTACTGTAGTTGCTGTTACTATTTATTTAGTTCTTAGAAGTGCTCATTATTTAGCTAAATTACTCGGTTCGTCTGGAATTGTTGCTATTTCAAGAATTATTGGATTCCTAACCATTGCTATTGGTATTCAGTATATTATTAGTGCGGTTTTGAGTATTGTTAGAGGCATTTAATTCAACTTCTTAAATAAAAAAATCCCAAATTCCGAATCATTCTGAATTTGGGATTTTTTATTTTGTTTAAAATTATATTATTTCTTTAGTTCTCGATACAATTTTAAAAAGCAAAATTTGCATTTTTACTTTTTAAAATCACTCGAAATGACGGTAATACTATTCTCTTGGCAAGAAAATTTCTGCCATCATACAACGAGCACTTCCACCACCACAAGCTTCAATAGTATCTAAGCTTGAACTTACGATAGTTACATGTTCTTCTAATTGTGTAATTTGCTTTTTAGTCAAACTTTGGTGAGCTGAGGCACTCATGATTAAATACCTTCTATCATCATTGCCTTTTACTTCTAACATATTCCCAGCGAAGTTATTCACTTGGTCTTCCGTGATTAGAATCACTTCCTTTTCATCACCTTTCAAGCTATCTAAGACCATTTTGCGTTCTTTTTTATCGTCGATACAATCGGCACAAATAACAGCAAAAGTTTCGCCCACGCACATAATTACGTTCGTGTGATAAATATGTTTTCTTTCACCGTTTACCGTTTGAAAAGCTTCAAAAATCACGGGAGTAAATTCAAAATCTTCACAAAATTCGATGAATAATTCTTCGTCTGCTCTTGGAGATAAAGCACAATACGCTTTTCCGTTGGCTCTATCTAAAACGATACTTCCTGTTCCTTCTAAGAAAATATCATCATCTTCAGCCGAAGTATAATCCATAATCTCATTGATTACAAATCCTTTTTCTTCTAAATGATCTAAAACATCTTCTCTTCTTTCTAAACGGCGATTTTCGGCAAACATGGGATATAAAACGACATCTCCATTTTCATGAAATGAAATCCAGTTGTTTGGAAAAATACTGTCTGGCGTATCTGGGCTTAATGTATCTTCAACTACCACCACATTTAAACCTATCATTTTAAGCTTTTGCACAAAAGTATCAAACTCTTCCTGAGCTTTTGCATTAACCGATGCTGGTGTTAAATTATCCAATACCTTTTGGTAATAATTGTTCACCGCAGTTTGTTCGTTCATACGGAATGCAACCGGACGAATCATTAATATAGAATTAGTTGTTTGGTTCATGTTTTTCTTCTTTATTTTTTTTTGATAAATCGTATTTTTTGATTACGACATTATTTTTATTTGGATTCTTAGTATTCTTTACAACATATACTATTGCACTAACTACAATTATTGGAAAAACCACATAAAAATAGATTGTAGTAAGCATAACTTAATCTCTAATCAAAGGCAAAGTTGAACATCGTAACAAACCTTCTTGCTTTGCAATTTCGGCATACGGAATTTCTTCTACTGTAAATCCGTTTTCGCGTAACCAATTGTTTAATCTGGTGAAGTTTTTTTCAGAAACTACTACATCTGGAGCGATTGAGAAAACATTTGAATTCATATGATACATTTCTTCTCTTTCGATGTGAAATAGATTTTCTTTTCCGAATAAATTCACTAAAAACATATAATCGGCTTCTTCACGGAAAC